>JAPCJI010000005.1 GCA_027887005.1 Nitrososphaerota archaeon | reverse complement strand
GATATCCAGGAGAGGGTGAGGCTGAGGGAGCCTGCGAAGATGATCGCCAAGAGGATAGTCGAGGAGCTCTCCGGAGACTCTCGGGTAAGCATCTTCGTCAAGAAATGACGAGGCACAGCCTGGGGCAGCACTACCTCGTCGACCAGGACTTGGTACGGAAGATCGTCTCGGCTGCTGCTATCCACAAGGACGAAAGGGTCCTCGAGATAGGGACTGGGAAGGGCGCGCTTTCTCAGGCGCTCGTGGGGCTGGGCCGTTCGTTCGAAGGGTACGAGGTGGACAGAGAGAACTATGCCGAGACTCTCGAGGCGCTGGGCCGTAAGGACGCAACCATCCATCTGGGGGACGCATTCAAGGAAACGCCGAGGTTCGACGTGCTCATATCGAGTCTGCCGTATTCAAAGTCCGCCGCCTTCGTAGAATGGTTGAGCCGGGCAGAGTACGAAAGGGCGGTCGTCCTTCTTCAGGAGGATTTCGTGGACAAGGTGCTTGCCGAGCCTGGGGCGAGGGACTACCGGGGAGTCTCCGCGATTGCCCAGATCTCCTCGGAATTGAGGGTGCTCTGGAGGGTGGGAAGGTCGGCCTTCTCTCCGCCGCCGAGGGTGAATTCTGTCGTTGTCTCGATCAAGCCGAAGAGGAGAATGTCGAGGACAGAGGTCTCGAAGGTCAAGCTGCTCTTCTCGCTGCGGAGGAGAGAGGTGGCTTCAGCCCTCGCCAAGCTGAAGATGGCAGTGGACACGAAGGCCTTCGCCGGGAGGAGGGTCTACTCGCTTCGCCCCGAAGAAGTGATGGTGATTTGCGCCGACCGCAGATAGAGACAGGACTTCGAATCCTGACTTAAGAGCAGCTGCCCGCAGGCCAGACTGCGGTTGATTCCTGAAGGCCTGTCGGTGACGCTGGTCGAACCGAGGTATCCGGTCAACGTCGGACATGTCGCGAGGCTGCTGAAGAATTTCGGGGTGAAGAAACTGTACATGGTGAAACCCAAGGTCGACATTTCGGTGGCGGCCGTCTACGCGTCGCACGCTTCCGATGTACTCGACCAGGCAGTGGTCACCACCTTCGAGAGGGTGAGGAAAGAGAACGAGCTGCTGATTGCGACGACCGCGGTGAGGGCCTCGAAGAAGTCGAATGTGATACGGAGGAGCGTCGGCCCTGAGCGCCTCGGCCAGCTCCTGGCGTCGTCCCGCACATCCTCACTCGTCTTCGGCAGGGACACGACTGGGTTGACCAACGAGGAGATCAGGAAGTGCGACGTGACTACGACCATAGTCACGGGGTCCTCCTATCGGGCGCTGAACCTCGGCCACGCCGTGGCGATACTGCTCTACATGGCTTCCAGGGGAGCGAGAGGGAAGGGCGGGATGCAGACCAGGGAAGCGAGGGAAGTCTTCGCGAAGAGCTTCTACGGGCTTGCCGCAGCCTCGCGAGTCCCACCCCACAAGATGAAGAGCCTCTTCCAGTCGGGGAGGAAGATCGCGACGGTCTCGCGCCTCAGCGACAGAGACCTCAACCTGATGTCAGGAGTCTTCAGGAAGGCGCTCCTGACGCTCGATTCGCTTCAGGACCTCGATTCGAAGACGTAGACCGCCCTCTTCACCCAGCGTGTGCTCTCGAAGGAGAGCCGGACAGGGTACTGGAACCCGACGGGTCCGGGTTGGTGCGGCCTGAGCCCCAGCTCCCTTCCGTCCAGCTCCAGCGACACCTCCTCCCCGTCCATGGTCTCTATGACAGGCGCGACAATCACGATCCTCCCCCCGGGCTGGAGCACCTCTGCCATGGAAGCGAGGGCCGCGCCGTAGACCTCCCCCGCCCCGTCGATCAGAGCGCTGGCGGTGCTGGTCTTCGGTCTGGCCTCGATCCGCGGGAGGAGCAGCGGCTCAGTGACGATGGCGTCGACCTTGGACCTCCGGAGCATCTTGGGCAGCTCCCTGGAGTCCCCGAGCCTGATGTCGTAGCCTGCGTTCTTCGGACTTCCCAGGAGCCATCCGAGGTTCTCTCTGGCGTCCTGCACCCTGCTGGCCTTCGAGTCGAGGCCGAGGCAGCGGTAGTTGCGAATCAGGGCCTCAGCGAGTATGGTCCCCGACCCGCAGAAAGGGTCGAGCACGCTCTGCCCTTCGCTGAGGCCTGCGAGGTTGAGCAGCACCCGAGCCAGCCTCGGGGACATGGAGATGTCGGAGTGGGGGGTCGGCTTCTGCGTCCCGCGCTGGCGCATCGAAGTGGAATCGGGGACCCAGGCGGTGGGCCCGAGACCGAAACCCCCGTGATATGGAAAGGCCACGATGTCGAAAGCCGACCTGGAGAGGACCTGCTCGGCGAGCAGTTCGTTCCCCCTGGGCCTCAGGAGCCTGACCTTCCTGAACCCTTCCTCCCTGACCCCGTCAAGCACCGACCTGGCGATCTGCTCGTAGTCGTCCTCCGAGATGTCGTAGCCGCTGATGGAGATGTTGGATTTCTCCTCGAGGTGGCCGGCGATGCTCTGGACAAGCTTGGCCGGGCTTTCCGAGCTGTCGCCGATGACCTCGACCAGGGGAGCGCACTTGTGGACCCCCGCGAGGTCTGTGATCAGGTCGGGGACTCGTTGCTTTAGGGTAAGGACGGAAACTCGTTCGGTCGGGGACTCGGCCCTGTCGACGTGCCCGGAGAGCACTGTGCAGGCCTCCAGGACGGAGAGCTTGCCGAAGACCAGGACGAGGACAAGCTGGTCGGAGTCGGCCACCTTCCTCGGGAGGGTGTAGGGCATCTCTTTCACGCCCCGATTTCGCGATATTAAGCGTGAACGTTAATTAGGGGTCGAAGTCGGCGCGTTCTATTCAGGTGACTTGACATCCACGGCAAGAATTATCGACAGTGGAAAGGTCAGTTCTACAACAAGCGGTACGCGCCTGGAACGCCAAATCCGAAGGTCGCGCGCTTCACCACCGGGAAGTTTAGATCTGACTACGACCTGAAACTCAACCTCGTCTCAGAGGGGACGGTCCAAATTAGATCGAACGCCTTGGAATCAGCGAGGGTGGCCGCAAACAAGAAGCTTGCCCTCGTGGGCGAGGACAACTACTACCTGAAGGTGGTCACGTATCCACATCTCGTACTTCGGGAGAACAAGATGATCGCGACTGCGGGGGCAGACAGGCTCCAGGAAGGGATGCGGAAGGCCTTCGGCAAGCCCATAGGGGTCGCGGCCAGGGTCGGCATCGGAGCGGTGATACTGGAGCTGAGCATTAAGGCAGAGAACCTGCAGAAGGGGAAGGAGGCGATGAAGGCGGCGACCACCAAGCTGCCGATGAAGACGCACGCAGAGATAGTCCAGCTAGAAAAGAAGATGGAAAGTTGACGGTGAGGATAGACGAGGCCAAGGTCTTCGAGATAATCGAAGCCAAGCGGCCTTCAGTGGTTCTCGTGAACGCCCCAGGAGGCCTCCTCAGGCAGACCAAGGGCCTGATGGAGCGGGTGAAGGAGAAGTACGGCGTCACCTGCATCCTTGCGGGAGACAGCTGCTTCGGAATCTGCGACACTGTTGATGACGACGTCGAGACCCTTCAGGCAGACCTGGCCCTGCACATCGGCCACAACGCGACCGTGAAGGAAGTCGGGGACTACACCTACCTGATCGACGCCGTGGACGACGTCGGATTCGATGAAGTTGTCGAGTCCGCGACCAAGACGCTCTCCCCGTACAAGAGGCTGGGCCTGGTCACCTTCAGCCAGCACCTGCACCAGCTTGGGCCGGTGAAGGCGAGGCTGGAGTCGAAGGGGTTCGAGGTTCACATTGGCAGACAGAATAACCTGATGATGCAGGGACAGATCTTCGGCTGCGACTTCTCGACATCCTACCCGCTCCGCGACAGGGTCGACGCGTTCGTCTTCCTGGGAGAAAGCGAGTTCCACGCGGTTGGCCTGGCCCTGGCCATGGGGAAACCGACCTTCATGCTTGACCCGTACATGAACGAAGTGACGGATATGCAGACGGCGGCCGAGGAGAGGAGGAAGAGGGCCGTCCTGGCGGTCTACAAGGCTCTCGACGCCCGGGTCTTCGGGGTGATCACTGGGCTGAAGGAGGGTCAGAAGATGCTGGGCAGGAGCAAGTGGATCTCCAAGCGCCTCGAGATGAACGGAAGGAAGGTGGTCAGGATAGCACTCAGGGACATCACCCCGGAGCGGCTCGCGCCCCACAGGGAGATAGATGCGTTCATACAGACTGCATGTCCGAGAATCTCCGTGGACGGGTTCACATTCGACAGGCCAGTACTTTCCATCCCTCAGGCTGACGCCCTGGTTGCATTGATGGAGGGAAGAGATATGGGTGAGTTCCTCGAGAGGCCGAAATGGATAGAACTGACAGTCGGACAGGTGAAGAAGAAATGAGCCAGACCAAGAAGAAGGCACAGACGGTCCTGCCTGGAGACAAGCTCGCCATATCGGAGGAGTTCCTCCCGGGCAAGCACACCTACGATGATTCAGGGCTGATCAGGTCCCTGGTGGCAGGAGCCGTGAGCAGGGACTCGGTCAACATGGAGATTTCGGTCAGACCGTCGATGGAGGCCCGGACGATCAGGATGGATGACTGGGTGACTGGGCAGGTGGAGGTCGTCTCGGGGGCCGCGGCCGGGGTCAAGATCTACTACGTGAACGGCGAGCGGATGGACAAGGACTTCTCAGGCAGCATCTCACACAGAGGGATGGGAGGAGGACGAGGCGCCCGGAGGATGACCCCTGTGAAGCTGGGGGATATCGTCAGGTGCAGGGTCTTCAGCCTGGTCAACGGCATCATCCACCTCTCGGTGGACGAGCCGGACATGGGAGTGGTCCACGCTCTCTGCGGCAATTGTGGGAGGCCTCTCCTCCATGGAGGGCCCAACAGACCCAAGTGCGACGAGTGCGGCAATGTGGAAGAGAGGAAGCTGGCCGCGGACTTCGGACAGACCCCAATTCGACCGTGAGCTTATTAACGAGAAATCGAGGGCAACCCAAGCAAATGCAGGTCCAGACTACGTCTGAAGATGAGAAGGGCCTCACTGTCGAGATTACGGGGGAGGACTACTCGCTGGCCGAAATAGTCCACCACGAGCTCCTTGAGGAGAAGAGCGTCACATTCGCAGGCGTCATCCCCCCTCATCCGCTGATCAAGAAACTGGTCCTGAAGGTCAGGGCCCAGCGCATAAAGCCGGAGAAGGCGTTCGCGAACAGCGTTCAGAGGGCGATGGAAACCACCCAGGAGCTCTTCGAAGGCGTAAAGAAGGCACTTGGTGGCGGGTCGAACTGAATTGGTGAATTTCTGCCCGAAGTGCGGGACCCGGCTGAAGCTCAAACAGATCAAGGGACCCCGCGAGGTTTCGGTTACACTCCTGTGCGACAACTGCGGCTACTCCCGGAAGACAGGGAACTCGGTCAAGCAGGCGACCGAGGAGGAACTTGCCAACGCTGCCCCCATCAAGGTGGTGGGCGACAAGGAGAACAAGCTCAACACCCTGCCTACGACGAAGATCGAGTGCCCGAAGTGCGGCCACAACGAGGCCATGTGGTGGTTCCTCCAGACGAGGAGCGGAGACGAGCCTCCGACCCAGTTCTACAGGTGCGTGAAGTGCAACCACACCTGGAGGTCATACTCTTGATGGATTGGGAACCTCAAGATTACCCCCGAATCAGTCTCAAAGAGCCTGACGCTCCCTCCCACGATGTCCAGGCTCCTCCGGCTGAAAGACCTCCCTCGCCCTCCTGAACTTCGCCACCGCATCAAAATACTGGTCGGCTTTCTCCCCCCTCAGGTATCCTTTAGCTATCCACGGCAGAATCGCGTTCCTCACTCTACACACACCCGAAACTGATGTTCCCCATTCGAATCCTCCTGCGGAACAGTGCCCACGTTTTCGTGCCTCCAACCTGACTTTCGAGTTCCATCCTGGAGACTTCGCCACATATTCGACGGAATTCCTGTCGCACATCCTCACAGATGACATCAGACGCGGTGTAGGTGTTTTGCGTCGCCATCCAATTACAGTGCAGACTGTAGTTCCTTCTCCCCTAAATATTCCGGCGGCGAGCGCGTCCAAGAGCTCGTCCGTTTCATCACTCGTATACCGCGGTCCCTTCCTACCCAAGAGCCCCGAACTTGAAGTCGTATTCTCCCATCGCGGACTGACGAAAATAAGGAGAACGCGAATACTGCTTTCGATAGGCGAGGGGGAGCGCGAAACTGATTTACAACCAAGATTCCTGGCGAAGCTATTCCTAGGCTTCTTCTCTGGTGTAGATCTCTACCGCGTCCCCTCCGGCGATGAGTATGTCGGCGCTCGCCGCGGGGATTGAAGCGACGTCGTCGGCTTCGAAGGGGCCGTAGCGCCTCGCGTCCAGCCCCACCATTTCATTCACGCGCTTGGCGAACTTCACGGTGATGCTCCTCTCTGACTCTGCTCGATGGGCGAACTCGACGAAGGATGGCTGCCCCCCCGAGACGGCCTCAACGAATGTGTCGAACCTCCTCTTGAACTTGCGCTGGGCGGAGCAGACATAGCGCTCCTCGGGGAGGAGCTGGAGAAAAGCGGCCTGTCCTGTCGCCTTCCTGGCCCTTAGTGCGAGGAACTGCCGGGCCATCGAGTCTATCAGGCCTGCCTGCCTCGCGATGAGGCGCACTGACGCCTCAGAACTGCCCGAGCCCGACGACCTCTTGAGCTTCTGGCTGTAGGTTGAGATCCTGGAGTAGAAATCCTCGGGGAGGGGGAGCAGGAGGGTCGAGTTGAGCTCCAGGTCAAGGTGCCGCTTCAGGAACTCGATGGTGGTCTCGGTCAATCAGGTGACCTCCCCCAGACCCCTTGTTAATATTGGGACGGCGGCGAACGTCGGCAGTTCTGCGGATTCGGATTTGAAGGGGCCGAACTTCGCGCCTTTCATAATGAAGGCGGGGTAAAAGTCGACGTTCATTTTCACCGGTTTCGGGCTGAGGACCACCGGGTCGGTCTGAGGGTCGAAGGACTCGATGGACTCGATGCGCGTCTTGCACATGCCCGTGTTCCCGTGCAGGGTTCCGGCAAGCCTGAAGACCCTGTGGATATCGGTGGTCACAGATGTGTCCACCAGCGCGCGCTGGGACGAGACGGCTTCGGAGACGAGCTTCTGCAGGGTCCCGCCGTAACCCTGGCGCTTCTCTTCGACGTATCCAGTGATTCTTCTCGTCCAGCCCTCCCCCTGGGCGCCAGCGCCTGCCGGCTTTCGCCGGAGGGTGGAGGCGATGGTCTGGCTGAGGGGCAGCGATGCGCCTCGCATGTAGTCGGCTATCTCCCCCCTGCCCAGCTGGTCAAGGGGGTTGAACCTCGGGTCGAAGACGTGCAGATGGTAGCCTCTGTTTCCTGAGAAGTAGAGCCGAATCGCTTCCCGTTCGACGCCGAAGTCCCCGGTCAGGAAGCCCACCACGCGTAGCGCGTGTTCCTTCGCCGCCCCGAGGCAGACTTCGCAGGTGCCGTGGAATTGCGATGTGGTCCCTCCGCACTTCGGACATTTCTGGGGTCGGGGGAGCCTTCCGGACACGTGGCACTTGTCGCAGTACCAGATGTCGTGGGCTTTCTTGCACGGAGTAGGGATGTCGGTTGCATCGATGTCGAAGATCAACTCCGCGCCGAGCCATCCCTTCTGTTCGATCGGGAGGGTCGGCGATTCGTACTTGGCGTTGGAGCAGTAGACCGACGACGGAGACTGTTTCAGCACCTCTGCCACCGCTTCGCCCTCGTTCCTGAATGAAAGGTGGCGAACCATGCCCCCTCCGAAGGGGATGTAGCCGAACTCCCTTGATTGGATTTCATCCGGGAACTCGATGGCGTCGGCGCGCCTGAAGTAGAACTCCTTGTAGGCTGATTTGAGGAAGTTCTTCGTGGCGTCGTTCAAGGAGTCGTTTCCGCTATCACATTCAGATAAGCAATCTGTTCCTAATCAGAAACGCGCGGCGCAAGGAAGTAGTGCACGCGGGCTCCCTGGTCGTTGAGCTTGAACTCGAGTCTGATCGGCTTCTTCGTAGAGAACTCCGCGAGCAGGGTATCGGAGACACCCCCCATCGCCTTGATGATCCCGATTAGGTAATCGATGGAGTATGTGGCCTTGCTCTCCGCGCCCACCTGGAGCTCGAGCACGTCGGCGTCGTTCTTCTCCAGGGCTATGTCTGCCTTGCCGACGTCAGACTTGCCCGAGAAGGCGAGCTTGTCCTTGGTAGCCAGGATCGTGACTTGGTCCGACACTACGGATATGTCGCTGAGCAGCTTCTCGAAGATGGACTTCGTGAGCGTGACCTTGGTGTCGAACTCGAGTTTGGGCAGGGGCGCCGCCCCTCCGGTGCTCTCGATAAGATGAATCGTGAATTCCCGCTTGTAGCCGTTGGTGAACTTCATCATGATGGCGTCCTCCTCCGTGGAGGTTATCTCGACGCTGTCCTTGGAGTCGGACCTCCCGATCAGCTTCACCAGGTCTTCGACCCTCAGGCTGAACTTGAACGGCTTGTCGCACTCGTACTTCTCGAAGGCGGTGTTGGGCCAGGAGAGATCGACCAGGGCGACGTGGGAAGGATCCATGGCCCTGAATGTCATGGATTCGCCCGTTGCCTCGAAAGTTGCCTCTTCCACGAGGGTCTTGACGGCTGAAGCGACGGCCTTCCACTCTTGACTGGAGGATGTCTTCGCGAAGAACAATTTGCCGTGAACGCCTGTTTCGGGCTCTTCCACCTGGCATAATAAAGATTGGTTGATGTCCGGCTCGGTCGCCGTCCCGGGCGCTGAAACTGACGCCGTCATTGGTGATTAAGAGCGTCGGACGACTAGCTCCACCATGTCTAGCTGGTTCTTTTCGGCGAGAGGAACCTGTTGAGGGTTCCCCTGTCAGCCTACGGCCCCGGACTGGGCAGGGTCTACTCCCTCGTCGCCAGTGTTCCGTTCACACCAGTCGACTTCGACGTCGGGAGGATGGCCAGGGGCGAGTGGAACGCGCTCACAGACAGGTTCCGGCTCTGGTTCATACCAAGGATCGAAAGCCGCGACGACAGACCTCTCTGCCACTTCTCTGTCCGGAAGCTCGACCGCGAAGCGGGAGTCCTGGTCTTCATGCACGTGGTGCCGAGACTGGAGGCGGTCCTGAGGGAGGGCTCGGAGCAGGAGCACTTCACGGTGGGCGTCCTCTGCAACGACGACGTCCGTGCCAGGGCCGCTCTGGGGGCCCTCCTCGACATCCCTCCGGCGTTCCACAGGAGGCGAGAAGTGAAGCTCGTCGAGCGGCGGTGGAGGACCGACCCCAGGGCTGTCATGTTCTTCCTCGCAAACGTCCACTCGGCCACCTCGGCGTCCGAGGACGGGAGGATGGTCTCAGTGCAGGTCAAAGGGAAACCAGGGCTGGATGTGATGGCCGCCCTGAAGGAGGGGATGGGCGGCTGGTGGGATGAAGGAAAGGAGAGCCTGGCCTAGGAAAACCAGGCCAAGCTTAAATGCGTGAATAAGGGCGGCCTTCACTTCAGGTAATCTGGATTGAAGTTTCCAAAGGAAATGAGAACGAACTGCCCCTGGTGTCACAAGCATACCTTGCACTCTGTCGCCCTCTACAAGAGAGGAAAGGAAAGGGCGGGCTCCTGGGGTGCTCGGAGGCAGGCAAAGAGAAAGAGCGGCTACGGCGGCCAGAAGTTCCCTGAACTGATCAGGACCGCAAAGACGACCAAGAAGGCGACCATCAGGCTGAAGTGCAAGGAGTGCAATAGGGAGATAATGAGAGATGGAATCCGACTGAGGAAGGCGGAGATCGCGGCATGAGGCGCGAGAGGCAGCCCATCCCGAAGATGAAGAGCGAATTCCTGCTGGTCAAGTGTCCCGACTGCGGAGAGGAAAGGATCATCTTCTCGAACTCCGCGAAGGACATCGGCTGCAGGGGATGTGGGAGGAAGCTGGCGGAGAGCAAGGGCGGGAAGTCGGTCGTCCTGGCGACGATAGTGAAGAGGCTCGGTTAGGACAAACCCATATTACCTGTATCAGGGTGAGAAGTTCCAGATGAGCTCAGAGAACCCGATGCCCGAGCCGGGCGAAGTCGTGGTCTGCACAGTCAGAGAGATCACCTCCCACGGTATCTACGTCAACCTGGACCAGTACGAAGGATTGAACGGCTTCCTTCACGTGTCTGAGATATCGACCGGCTGGGTGAGGAACATCGAACGTGTGGCCAAGGTCTCTCAGAAGCTGGTCCTCAAGGTCATCAGGGCCAACAGGGCGAGGCGGGAAATCGACCTCTCGCTCCGACAGGTCACCAACGAGGAGAGACGCGCCCGGGTCATCGAGTGGAAGAGAGAAGAGAGGGCGGTCGCGATTATCAACGCGGTCAAGAAGAAGCTTGGCCTGGACGACGGGCAGACCAAGGCCATCAGAGACAAGCTCGAGGAGCACTTCGGCACGCTGTACGAGGCCCTCGAGACGGCTGCGAAGAAGGGGGACAAGGGGCTCGCGCCCCTCGAGCTTCCGGAGAACACCTCCAGGGCCATCGCCGAGGCCGCAGCCGAGAAGATCGTGCCTCCCAGCTACGAGGTGGGAGCGCTGGTTGAGGTCTCTTCGAAGTCGCCCGACGGCATCGAGCAGGTGAAGAAGACGCTCCTCGCTGCCTCGGAGTTTCCAGCGGCCCAGGTCCACATAACCTATGCCGGCGCTCCGAGGTACAGAGTAAGGATAACCGCGGATGATTACAAACAGGCGGACAAGGCCCTGGAGGGCGTGCTCGAGAAGATCAAAGACGGGGTGGGCAAGCACGACACCTTCAGCTTCAAGCGCGAGATCTCGAGGAAGCACGGCGGGGCAGCATGAGGAGCCTTATGCTGAAGTGCGTGGATTGCGGCAGGTACACCATCAGCGAGAAGTGTCCGTACTGCCAAGGTAACACGGTGACGGTCCACCCGGCGAGATACTCCCCAGACGACAAGTACGCCCGCTACAGAAGCCCGCTGGCCTACGAGAAGTCCGGCTAATTCAGCTGGTAGATCAGGATGCCGTTGAAGCACCCGAGCCCCGACGTGGAGCTGGTGCCTGGGCAGGATTCTGGGCTGACTATGCTTGACGATTCGTAGGCGAGCCTGAAAGGCCCCGTGCTGTTCTTGTCAAAGACCAGGCTCCCCGGGTAGGCGAAGGCCTCGACCGGCGGGGACCCGTTCGACCCGAACTGGTAGGTCGGGCTGATGGAGACGCTGTTGGTCCCGGAACTGGAGGTCTGGCTGACGAGATACCCTGCGAACCTGAACGGAAGCATCTGGGCGAACAAAGTGTTCTGAAGGGCGTAGGGGGTCAGGTTGAAGTCGTCGATGTTCTGGCAGGGCTGGCCGCCCGACGTCAGGTCAGGGTTGGTGGTCCCGGAGCATTCTAGGAACTGGGATTCGTTCTGCGGATGCTGCGGCGTGTTCCCTATGCGGATGAACCACTGCTTCTTGCTCTCGTCCCCGCCCCCAGCGGTGAACCCGCCTCCGTTTGGCACTTGCAGGATGTAGTACTGCTGGGTGGTTCCTGATTGGGATGATATCGGCACGAGGCTTCCCGTGATGAATATGGCAACGTAGGTTGGCCTGTCCCCGCCCATGGACCTCGCGATCTTGGCAGCCTGGGTGGCGTTCGACATGAACATGTTGCCTATTTCCGCTATCCTGGTGTTGTTCAGGGTCGCGTTGTCAGCCACCGTTGTCCTGTTGCCCATCACCGCGAACCAGTAGCCGTAGTCCCACCAGGAGACTATGACCGCGTTGGTCGGGGTGTCCTGCCTGACCCACTGCAGGGTCTGTATCCAGTCCGGGAAGGCTGCACGGTTGTAGGTCGTCGCTCCGTTGGCCAGGCTGACCGCGCTGTCTGCGGGGCTCTGGTTGCAGAAGACCTGTCCTGCGCTCGTGCATTGAATCGGACTGGGTATCCAGTAGGTCCCCGCGGGGAGGACCATCAGGGCCACCATTGCGATTGTAAAGACCACTTTCATTTCATTCCGGGCGACCGGCGCCTGCCTCTTCTTCACGAGCTGGATCGTGCCCGGCTTGACGATCGAGTAGGCCAGCTCCGCGAGGCCGATCCCTCCGAGGATCCCCAGAGCGATGGAGGAGTAGACTAGAAGACGGGAGAAGGCGGCGGAGAAGTAGAGCCCGGTCAGGCCGAAGATCAGGGCGAAGACCATGGGGACGGTCTTCCGCCTGAAGGCTATCAGGGCCCCGGCCATCCCGAAGGAGAGGAGGATGGCGTAGGAGGTGAAGTAGTCGCCTCCGCTCGGGACGAAGTGCTCTGCGACCGATTGGACGAGGGCGTTGCCGCTTCGGGCCCAGGGCGCGATGGCGGAAAGGTACCTCAGAGAGAGGCCCCCGACAAGGCCGAAGCTGATGAGGGTCATGCCGGCGAGGGCGAAGCCGAACAGGAACTTGACCAAGGTGCTCCGGTAGTCTGAGGGTTTGGTCCAGGTCTTCGCCCACTGGGCGACGAGAACGAAGACCGTCCCGCCTATCAGGGCCAGCCCGACTGGGTTGGTGACGATTGCGACCCCAGGTCTGGGGAAAATCGCGCTGACGAAGATCGTCGAGGCAGTGAAGGAGATTATCGCAGGCGAGACCCCAGCGAGGTCCAAGTTCAGGAACGGGATGATGATGAACATCAGGCCGAAGGCCGCGCTGAAGTAGTCGCCTCCACCCCAGGCGGTGTTGGCGTATCCGATCAGGAGGCCCCCTCCGATTGCCCTGAGCACCCTGCTGCGCAGTCCCCGCTCCTTGTCAAAGACCGTGAGCACCAGGTAGCTGGCGGCCACGAAGAGCATGATTGCGAGCGGCTCGGACTTGAACCAACCGAGGTTGCCCCTCTCTATCAGGGGAGGCGAGACCGCGATGACCAGCGCACCGAAGAGCCCTGCCGCGTCTCCGCCGATTCTCCTTACGAGGAAGTAGAACAGAACCGAAGTTATCGCGCCGAAGAACACCGGGAGGAGGACCAGCGTGTCGTAGAGGGTGATCTGAACCCCGAAGACGTTGTGGATCAGGAGGTAGATCACAGCGCCGGCCAGCTGCAGCCCTCCCTGAGAGGTGGCTGCGACGTTCCTGCCCTCAGGGTACCAGGTCGTGATGTCGTGCCAGTTGAAGTAACCCTGGAGAGAGTGGCAGGCAGTAATGACGCTCGGCCCACAGTTGGACGGGTTGTTGAACAGCGCATAGTAGAGCCCATTGGTCTGGGCGAGGCTCACAATGTGCGATGCGGCGTAGTAGTCATAGTAGGGGTCGAACTCGTTCAGGAAGAAGCCGTACTTCGCCGCGTAGGCCCTTATGGTGATTGTGATCGTGAATACGATTGAGAGGACCATCGCGGTCATCACGGCGCGCCGCGAGACCGTCGGCCTCTTCACCGCGGACCTCAGTCCTCCAAGTGAAAGACCCAATTCCAAGCCGCGAGTCGACTTGGGGTATTTTAATGGTCGGTTGTTTGTATTGAGAAGGCCTTCAGTGGATGGCGAAAGGCTCGCTTGACGGATGGTCGGTACGACTCGGCCTTACTTCCTGAGCAGTGCTTCGAGGTGCGCGGCGTATCCATTCGCGTCTAGGAGCTTCTTCCGTTCCGCCTCGAAGTCGTCCGCCCTTACTTCGACCAGCCACCCCTCTCCGTAGGGAGACTTGTTGACCAGCTCGGGGCGGGTGTCCAGCTCCGCGTTCACCCTGGCCACGGTGCCGGAAACCGGGGAGTACAACTCGGACACCGCCTTGATGGACTCGACTGTTCCCATGGTCTTGAACTGGGCCACCCTGTCGTTGACCTTAGCAGCAGCCACGTAGACCACGTCGTTGAGGGTCTTGGCGGCGTAGTCCGTGATGCCGACCCTGACCGCCTGGCCATCCAGCTTGGCCCATTCGTGCTCCTTGGTGTAGAGGAGGTCTTCTGGTATGTGATAGCCGTGGATGTCCATGTGGACTGGCGGCCTCTCGGGGCTCTAATTACCGTTGCGACGGCGCTTCCAGCCGTAGAGCTGCTCGTCGTAGAAGGGGGGCTTGACGATGTGGCCGGCCTGGACCGACTCCCTTATCGTGACCTTCACGCCGGACCCGATTTCAGAGCTTTCTTGGCGGACGCTGCAAAGGGCGATGCCCCTGCGCAGGATAGGAGAGAAGGTCCCGCTGGTCACCTTCCCCACCGGGCCCTCAGGGCCCAGGACATCGAAGCCGTGCCGGGGTATACCGCTCTCGAGCACCACTCCGCGCCTGACGAACTCCGGAGGTCTCGTCCTCAGCTCCGCGACTTTGGCGGAGCCCACGTAACCTGACTTGGCGGAGATGACCCACGCGAGGTCGGCCTGGAATGGGTCTGTCTTCTGGTCGATGTCGGAGCCATGCAGTGGGAACCCAGCCTCAAGCCTCAGCGAATCTCTGGCGCCGAGGCCGCAGGGTCTGGCGCTCGACGCGAGCTTCTCCCAGGCCTCGAGGGCCTTTCCCGGAGCCTCCACTGTCGGACCGATGATGGTCGCTTCGAACCCGTCCTCTCCGGTGTACCCCGTCCTGGACACGAGGGCCCTCTCCCCGAACAGCCTTGTCTCTGCGCACCTGAACCTCTTCAGCTGGCTGAGGTCGAGGTCGGTCAGCGGCTGGAGCGCCTCCTGGGCTTTGGGTCCCTGGACGGCGATCATCACTGAGGTCGCGGTCATGTCGCCGACTTCAACGCCAGCTGGAATGCCTGTCGCCTGGATGTGGCGCATGTCCGTCTCCGCGTTGGCTGCGTTGACCACGAGTACGAAGTCGTCCTGGCCCAGGCGCATGATGATCAGGTCGTCGATGATTCCGGCCTGCTCGTCGAGCAGCAGGGTGTAGAATGCCTTGCCGGGAGGCTGCTGTCCGACCCCCGTGGGGACGAGCCCTTCGATGAAGGATGCGGCCTGCTTGCCTTTCACTGTGAAGCGACCCATGTGGGATACGTCGAATATCCCGGCGCCCTCTCTGACGGCGAGGTGCTCCTCGGTGGTGGTGGTGTACCAGAGGGGCATGTCGTAGCCTGCGAACTCCGTCATCTTCGCATGATTCGAATGGTAATCGTGCAGCTGGGTCGTCTTGAGCATCTTGGTCCGCGCATCGGCTTACTCTATTTAAGAGGGCAGCGACCAATCCAATCTGTTGCTCTCTCTGCGGGCTGTCACGACCCCTCCCAAGAGCTCGAAGTTCGACATCGTGGAGCTGATCGAGCAGAGGCTGGGCGGGGTCCTGAGGGACGGAGACGTCCTCGTGGTGTCGAGCAAGTTCGTCGCGGTCTCGGAGGGAAGGATCGTCAGCCTGCGTGGGGTCGTGGCCAGCGAGAAGGCGAAGGGCCTGGCCGCGAAGTACAGGATGGACGAGAGGCTCTGCGAACTCATCCTGCGCGAGTCCGACGAAGTGATGGGCGGAGTCCCCGGATTCCTGCTTACGATGAAGGATGGGCTCCTCACGCCCAACGCGGGGATCGACAAGTCCAACGTCAGGCACGGAGCGGTCGTCCTATACCCAAGGCGGCCCGAGGTTTCGGCGCGGAGGATACGCGAGGGAATCAGGTTCTCGCTCGGCGTCTCTGTGGGGGTCGTGGTCTGCGACAGCAGGCTCTCGCCAACCCGCCGGGGGACCACGGGGGTGGCGCTGGCAGCGTCTGGAATCGAGGCGGTACTCGACATGAGGGGTAGGAAGGACCTGTTCGGCAATGTTCTGAAGGTGACTTCGCAGGGGGTCGCCGACGACCTCAGCTCTGCGGCAGAGGTGTTGATGGGGGAGTCGGACGAGGGGACGCCGATGGTGCTGGTGCGGGGGCTGAAGAAGAAACTTCTGAAAACGACTGAGTATCCGGCTAGGAGGTTCGCGATCCCGGCCGAGCAGTGCGTCTACCTCCGGAGCCTAGGATACGAGGCCCAGGGCCTGTGAACCCTTTTAGCCACGCTGGGTCGTGGGACGAACGATGACTTTTGAAATAGCTTGCATGTCCTGCGGCGCTCCGCTCTACTCCGGGTTCGACTTCAGGTCCCCGGGGGACGTACTCAAGGCCCTTGATTTCAAGTGCAAGAAGTGCGGAGTCAGGCTGTCGACGGACAAGTTCAAGGTCGACGTAAGGAAGATTGACGGTTCGTTTTCCTAGAGGACGCACAAGGCACGGCTCACCGCAGAAGGGTTCTGGCTGATTGAAATGTCGGCTGCGAGTTCTGGGCACACCCTGGTCATCTGCGAGAAGCCTGACGCAGCCCGAAGGGTCTCCGAGGCCCTCTCCGGAGGGAGCGCCCAGAGCTCCATCGTGGACGGCGTCGCTGTGTTCCGGTTCCACAGCTCAGGTCAGGACTTCGTAGTCTGCTCGGCCCAGGGGCACGTCTACGCGGTCTCCGACCCCTTCGAGGAGCGGGGGGTGTACCCTGTCTTCGACGTGGAGTGGTATTCTTCCGACCTGGTCGACGACGGTAGCACCAACGCGGCGAGGCGCATAGGGGCCATCCGGAAGCTCGCCCAGGGCGCGGCCAAGTTCGTGAACGCCTGCGACTTCGACGTCGAAGGGGAGACCATCGGTTTCAACATCCTCCGCTACGCCTGCGGTGGGAAGGAGCGCGAAGCCCTCAGGGCGAAGTTCTCGACGCTTGCCCCTGAGGAGCTGGTCCGATCGTTCAGGGACGCGAAGCCTCAGGCGGCGCAGGGGCTCGCGCGGGCGGGCAGGGCGAGGCACCTTGTCGATTTCGTCTGGGGGGTGAACCTCTCCAGAGTCCTCTCCCAGTCGGCCCTGAACTCCGGCCACAGGTACCGGACCGTGAGCATAGGGAGGGTCCAGGGACCCACGCTCAACTTCCTTGTCGAGAGAGAAAGGGAAATTCGTGAATTCGTCCCGGTGCCGTTCTGGAAGGTCAGGGGGGTCTTCGAGAAGGACGGGAAGAAGCTCTCTGCCGAGTATTCGAAGGAGAAGGTGAGGAAGAAGGCAGAGGCGCAGCAGGTCAGGGACGATTGTCTGGGAGCGGAGGGGATCGCAGCGAAGGTCGGAAGGAACGTCATCTCGATCCCCCCGCCCCCGCCCTTCAACATCGGCGACCTTCAGAAGGAAGCCTACAGGGCATTCGGATATTCGCCGAGCAGGACGCTGCAGGTCGCGGAGAGGCTCTACCTTGGCGCACTGATCTCCTATCCGCGCACCGGGTCGCAGAGGCTCCCGCCCTCGATCAACTACAGGGCCATTGTGCAGGACCTCTCTAGGATGGGCGAGTATTCGGGCGATGCCGGCCGGCTCCTCCGGTCGGAGCTCAAACCCGCCCAGGGCGCCAAGCAGGACCTTGCCCACCCCGCCATCCATCCCACAGGCGAGGTCCCCAGGAGGGGACTCGAGGCCTCCGAGCGGGCGGTGTTCGACTTGGTCGTGAGGAGGTTTCTGTCCGTGTTTGGGGAGTCGGCCAGGAGGGAGCTCGTGACTGTCGTGATAGCTGTCGGGGAGCACCGGTTCAGGCTCGGAGGTGGCAGGACCGTCTATCCAGGTTGGACTTCGTACTACGGCAAGTACGCGGGGATGAAGGATGTCGAGGCCCCCCGGGTCGCCGAGGGAGACCGGTTCAGGGTCCTCGGGGTGGAGGTCGAGGATAAGCTCGAGCAGAAACCCTTCCGTTACAACCAGAGCAGCCTCCTCGAGGCGATGGAACAGGAGAACATTGGGACGAAGGCCACTCGGGCGGAGATTATCTCCACGTTGGTGGGGAGGGGCTACGTGGCTGGGGAGAGCATGGCGGCGACAGACCTTGGCCTTTCGGTGGTCGAGACGATGGAGAAGTATGCGCCGGCCATAGTGACCACAGGGCTCACTCGCCGGGTCGAAGAAAGGCTCGAGGCGATCGAGAGCGGAGCCGAGGGGGACGGGGCCCTGGTGCGCGAGACCGTGAGGTCGATCTCAGACCAGCTCACGGGGCTCAACGCAAAGGAGGAGGAGGTGGGCAGGGCACTCGATTCAGCCCTGATGGCGACGGTCGCAGCGACCCAGGTCCTGGGTCCCTGCCCCGTCTGCAAGAAGGGACAGCTGAGGGTCATCACTTCGAAGAAGACGAAGAAGCGGTTCGTGGGGTGCTCCGAGTACGGGTCGGGGTGCAGGGCCTCGGCGCCGCTTCCGCAGAGGGGGACCGTAAAGGCCACGTCTAGGCCCTGCCGACACTGCTCCTGGCCAGTGATCTATGTCATGAAAGGCAGGTCCCCCTGGAAGCTCTGCGTGAACATGAACTGTCCCGGGAAGGGAGAGAGGAAGCATGAAGTGCCTAGTTTGTGAGAGGGACGCGGTCTCGGACCTGTGCCGGTACCACCAGGCGGCCAGGGAGAAGGTCCAATCAACCTACAGGCTCTGGGTCGAGGCCCATGGGGCGATGGAATGGAAGGATTATTTGCATAGGGTTATACGCTCGGAACAAACGGGTCAATGGGCAAAGGAGATAGCGGGACTCTTGGAGCGTAGTTGAGATGATAAGACAGATACTAGTATCTGGGTACAACCGGACCTTCGGTTGGCTGAAGAACGCCCTCTGGGGGCTGGTCGCTTCTGTTTCAAGCCGAGGGGGCCTCCTGCAGGTTGCGTATGTTCTCCTGCTCGTCGGCCTGATGGCCGGGTTCACCGACGCGGTCGCCTTCCCTACTTCTTACCAGGGCGTCGTCTATCCGGGCAGCGGGGCGCAGACGATCTCTGAGGCAGTCCTGGACGCATTCGTAATCCTGCTCGGAGGAGCCGGAATCTACCTGACCTATGTAAGCGGAAGGCAGACGACGCGTTCCAGGGCAGTCAACATGTATCTGGGGCTGGCCCTGATCATGATAGCCGTGTCCCTGCTCGTCGGAATCGACCTGGCGATACTCAAGGGACTCTGAGCGGGACAGAGAACCGTCCTCCTGGCCAGATGCTCCTTCTTTCGCACTCCATAGACACCCCCGATTCGTCCGCTTTGACGGAGATTTTCAGGTCGGCCAGGTCGGCGATGGACCTCGCCGCCGTGCGCAGTGGTCTTTCCCGCTTGTACATCGTGAAGAGCACGGCCCTCCTGTCGGTCCTGGCCAGATAGGAGAGGCTTGCCACTGCGAAGGCGAGCTTCCGGCTCCTCGACCGCGCGTCGTCGGACGAGAGGAGGTGATGCAGGCTGTTCAGGCTGTCGATGACCAAGACCTTGGCTGTGGTCGCGAAGAGCTTCGACAGCTCCATCTCGACGCTGGAATCTGGCTCAGGCACGTGGATGGTGGTGGACCTGGCAACGGCCGCGGGTAGTCCCCCGAAGATGCGGTCCGAGTTAGAAGAGTAGAGGGCGTCCAGGTCAAGCACGGCGCAGCCGTCCCCCGTGAGGGTAGCGAGGGAGATGGCGACTTCTGCGAGGAGAATGTTCGCCTCCCTTCCTCCCACCACGAAGCTGCTGGTCTTCCCCCTCAGAGGCCCGAAGAACGAAGATGCGAGGCGCGCGCTAAAGCTCATTAGTCCTGCGACGTCGCGTTAATCGAAGTGGCTATTTGAGATTGAATGGAATCTGCGTGGTCACCTCGAAGGCGGGGGCCTACTATGCGATTGTGTCCAGGCTGAGGAAGGCAGGCCTCCCCTTCGTCAGCATCCTCGCAGAATCAGATTTCAAGGACTGCGCGGTGGTCCTGACGACGAGCGCCGAGGCCGGGCGCTTTGGCGGGAAGGTGGCGGTTCTGGAGGAGCTGGACGACGACCCAGGAGTCTTCAAGGGGCAGATCCTTTCTCGCCTCGTCGGCGCCAGCGACACTCTCCTGATCGGGGTCGACCCCGGCTCGAGGACTGGGATGGCGGCATACTACGGAGAAGCAACCCTTGCGTTCCATACCTTCGCCGCGTCCCCGGCCCTCTGCTCGATGGTCGGCGCCTTCGTGGGGAAGGTCCCCGCGAGGAAGTCGGTGGTGAGGATAGGCAACGGCAACCCTGCCCATGCCGCAAGGTTGGCCGAATCCATCAGACGAGAGGCCCCCGCCGCCACCATCGAACTGGTGGACGAATCGGGGACAACCTCCAGGAGCGCCAGGATGAGAGGGGTCCAGGGAGACCAGCGGGCCGCTGCGAGGATCGCGTTCAGGAAGGGCGAGGTCGTCAGCCCGGGGAATCCCAGAACTCGCGCGTGAACTTCTCGAGGTCCTCGGTTGTGAAGTCCCCTACGACGACGTCCTTCCCGAGCCAGGAAGGCATCAGCTCCCGGACCGCATCTGAATTGAAACGGTCGTCCAGCAGGAAGACCAGCCCGCGCTTACCTGGTCGCCTGATGTGGCGCCCCGCGGCCTGGAACGCCTTGCGGAGGGCGGGCAGGCGGGAGAGCATCAGGAATGAGTCCGGCTCCCCCGACCGCCTGAGACAGGCATATTCCGCGTAGAGCATCGGGGAGGGAGGGGGCAGAGAGAGCCCCACCACGACCACCGCCCCCATAGTGTCCTCGCTGAAGTCCTCCCCTTCGGAGAAGCGACCCCCCTGGACGGCGAAGAGGACCGAGTCCTCGGAGGAGCGGAAGGATTCGGCTACGTCCGCCGCTTCCTGGCTCGAGAGCCCCGGGGCCTCTGAGACGACGTGCCTCTCCCCCAGCTTCGCCGAGACCCTCTCGGCGATTGGGGCCAGGACCGCGTAGGACGGAGCGAAGACTCCCACCCCGGACCTGGTGGCCTGGATGACCGCGGCGACCTTGTCAGAAATCCTCGAGAACATCTCCGGGCTCCTCAGCTTGTAGCGGGTCGACACGCCTGTGTCGATTGCGGTCCTGACGACCACGTTGGGCTCGGCGGGGACGTGGAAGGTCGCAGCCCCCGTGCCGTGGAGCCCCAGGGACCGGTTGAAGACCGCCGATGGGTTGATTGTGGCGGAGATCAGGATCGAGCTCCTGAACTCGTCAAGGTACGGCGCGAGGCCCCCGACTGGGTCCGGGTACATGAGCCCCAGGGTCCTGTCCCACTTGACGAGCAGGCTCCCGTCGGAAGATGTGAGCCGCGCGAGGAACTCCCCCACCCTGAGCAGGAGTGAAGGCAGCCGCCGCTCGTAGGCTATCGAGCCCCAGGCAGCGCCCGAGCAGGCGTTGAGTTCGAAGGCAAGGTTCTGGAGCCACCCAGTCCCCTTGGCGCCCCGTATCTCTCCCAGGACCGCCTCCCTGTCGAGGAGCCAGCCGAGGCGATCGACCATGACCCGCTCCAGTATCCCCTCGAGGGACTTCAGGGAAAGCGACGCCTCCTCCATCAGCATGGCGTCCGCCTCGCGGACGGCCCCCTCGATCTGGTCGAGGGTAAGGGTGGCCGAGTGTACCCCTCTGAGGAAGTCCCGGAGGTTGTGGGCCTCGTCGACCACCAGGATGGTCTTCTTCCTGTCGACTGAGTTCCGGTCGAAGAGGACAGGCGCGGCCTTGGTGTCGAAGACATACTGGTATGGGACGACCGCGATCCTCGCCTGGGCCATGGCGAGCTTCGCTACCTCGTAGGGGCAGACGTGGATTGATTCCGATTCCCTGACGAGTTCGCTGTGGGTGGGCATGGTGCGGAGCGCCCCCTCCACCGCGTGGCCGAAGTCTTCGGGCACCAGGGGCACATTCATGAAGTACGAACAGAGGTTGTTGCTGACATTGAACCAGCAGTACCAGCCAAAGGACTCCTGGGGGACAGGCCTGGCAGACTGGCGCCTCAGAAGGCAGTAGTCGAACTTGGAGAACATAGACGCCGCTGTGAATGGATGCCGGCTCTGGAGCCTGCACACCTCCTCCACCACTCTGTGGACCTGCCGCTTCGTCCTGCAGGTGTAGACGACCTTGGATTCCGTCTCCTCTGCGGCGGAAAGAGTACCCGTCAGCACCGCGGCGGTCTTCCCGAAGCCGCTCATGGCCTCGGCGACCAGCGTCTCTCCTGAGAGGGAGGCCTCGTAGACCCGTTCGGCTAGCTCTCTCTGGCCTGGTCTGAACGACTCGTAGGCGAACTTCCCTGTTATTCCCACAGACATCAGTGGGGGACGCTATTTAGCGCCCGTGTCAGAGCGAGGGTGCTGGAACGAGGCCTTTGTCCTTGAACATTGCAGTCGTCGCAGCCTCCACGGCGCGCCTGTTCTCCGGGGTGGTGTAGACCCTGAGGACGTCCATGTAGCCGGCGATGGAACCGACCAGAGGCAGCTCGCTGATGGGAACGGACTTCACAATGCGCTTCTTGCCTGACGTCCTGACGAGTTTGATGGAGGTCAGGGCCTGTCTTGAGGAGGTGTAGGGTATCGACGGAGTCGTGGGAACGTCGAGGTAGATGTGCATCGGGTCGACCTTCGCCGTCCGTGCGAGGTCTGACGTGACCCGTTCCCTTACCCTCTCGTTGGCGAAGATCTTGCCTACGACCACGTTCTTCCGCTGGAACAGCCTTTCGAAGACGCATTTGACCAGCCTGCGGTTCCGAAAGTCGAGGGCCAGGCGCCTCGCTTCCTTGAGCTCAGGAGTGGAGGGGTCCAGGGTCGCCAGGTTCTGCAGCACAATCTCGTCGGTGAGCTCCATGTACCTGTCGAGGTCTGAGATGTCGGTGAGCCCGAGGACCTCGTCTGCCAGCCTCATGGAGTGGACCAGCATCAACTCCGCGGCCCTGACCGTCCTGTGGAAGTAGACCGCCTTGAACATCTCGTACCGCGCGAGGAGCAGTGCCTCGAAGGCGTTGAGGGCGGCCTCCTCGATGACCAGGTGTCCGTCCGCCACCCTGAGCGAATCGATGACCCGCTGGGTGTCTACCTTGCCGTACTCGACGCCTGTGAAATACGAGTCCCGGACGAGGTAGTCCATCATGTCCGCGCTCAGGCCCCCCGCTATGATCTCGTTCATGAATGGGGGGTACCCCGTCTGCCTTCCAACTGCGAAGTCCGACATCTTCTTCGGAGAGAAACCGTTCTTTCCCAGGATGTCGCCGATGGACGTCTCGAGTATTATCCTCTGGGAGATGTCCTCGTGGACCACGTTCCCCTTGTATGCCAGGACCTCCTCGTACATGTGCGAGAATGGCCCGTGGCCGACGTCGTGGAGCAGACCCGCAATCCTCACCTGTTGGACCTGGTCGGGGTCGATCGAGGCGGTGGGGGCTATGGATTCGGCGACCTGCCCTGCCACGTGCATGGCCCCGATCGCATGTTCGAACCTGGTGTGGACGGCCCCGGGGTACACCAGATACGAGCCAGCGAGCTGGTGCACCCTCCTCAGGCGCTGGATGAAGGGAGAGTCAATGAGCTCGCGCTCCACCTCCGTCATCTTGACGTAGCCGTGGACGGGGTCACGGATCTCGGCGACGGGTCTGAACGTCAAAGGTCGGGTCAACTCGCAAGCGGCCGCCCTAGACGGTCCCTCGTTTCTCGGCGAGGAGTTGGGAAACCGCGGCCGTCATCGCGCTGCTCGTCTGCTGCACCCCCTGGGTGGCGTCTATCACCTTCCAGCCGAACTTGGCAGACAGTTCCAGGTAGGATTTCCGGGCCCTCTCCTGAAGGGCGGTGTCGCGCTCGTATCTGTCCTTGTTGAGGCCCCGCCTCCGGTAGAGCTCATCGGCGGGCGCGTCGAGGACTAGGACGAGGTCTGCCCTGGGGAGTCCCGATTCGAGCCCGAGGAGCCAGTCCAGCCGAAGGCCTATGGAGGTGCCGTAGGCGAGGTTGGACTCCGAATATCTGTTCACTATGACGGCTTCGCTCCGCGACATCATCCCTTCGAGTTCGGCCTTCCTCTCCCACCTGTTCGCTGCGAAGAGCAGGCTCCTCACCTCGGGAGAGTAGTTCTTCTCGCCGACGAAAAAGTGTTTGATCTCCCTGCCGATGGGGGTGCTGTAATCGGGGAAGGAGATCGTGCTGACGGTGACTGACTTCGAGTGGAACCAGGTGGTGAGCAGAGAAGTCTGGGTCCTCTTCCCCACGGCGTCGATACCTTCGACGCCTATGAGCAGGCCGCTCTTGCTTTGAGCCACGGGTGCGTTCCCCAGAAGTCCGTCTAAATCCCTTTCTTACAGCGCCAACGCAAGAAATAGGAGGACGGCCGCCGAGACAACTCCGAACCGGACATAGGCCCTTCCGAGCTTCGAGCTCGATTGGGTGACCTCTGCGAACTCTTCCAAAGACTTCGCCCCGAAGACCTTGACCCGGCTCGTCATCCGCCCAGACCCATAGGCACTGGGAGCGAGCCTCCCGTCCGCGAGCTTCGCCAGTTCGGCCACAGCCTTGGATATCGACCCTGTCGGGGTAGACTCTCCCAGGGCATGGTAGCCTCTCGCGATTGTGAGCCCCCTCGCCGCGAGGTTGTGGGTGTCCGAGGTGCAGAATTCCAGGAGGCCGTAACCGAGAGGCTCCAGCGCCCGGGCTGTTTCCTCTCTCAGAGTCGGGACGGCGTTGTTGGAGTCAGCGAGGACCAAAACCGATTTGCCGAGTTCTGTTTCGAGCATAAGGAGGCCGACCCCGTGCTCGGTCATGTCGTCCTTGGCCCCGAACATGATTTCGCTCGAGTGTGAATACCCCACTTTGAATGGTGAGGCTGCTGCCGACTGCATCCTGTCGAAGAGCTGGACCCAGCCCGGGTCGGCCGTGTCAGGCGACTCCTGCCGGACGTCGATGGAATTGTGGGCGTCGATGAAAGAAGGTTCGAACCCTGCCCCCGCGGCCCGGCCTGAAAGAACCGACTCGAAGTCTGTGCTGAGGTCGTCGGAGCCCAGCGGTGCGAACGACACCGTCAGGAGCAGGTCCCTGGAGAAGGCCGTCGAGGATACGTTCGCCTTGCCGACCCTGGCATGGTACGGCCCCCTGGCAAGCGCTTCGCTCAGGGATGTTCGGATCCCTCGGGCGAACTCGGCTGTTTCCTGTGCATATTTCGCGGTCTCGGCTGACGTGGCAAGGTTCCTCTCGTGCCCCCCCGGCCCGTGGAGGGTCATGACAGGCCCGAGTCCCTTGAACGTCTCTGAGATGACGCCCGGCAGGTCGTAGCTTCCGACTGGGTGGAACGGCCCCGGATGGACGCCAGGGAGGACGATGAATGCGTCCCCTGCCGTCGTGCTGAAGCGGAGCACCTTGGTGGTCACCTCGGCTTCCTCCGAGTGGGCGGATAGCACGACCTCCAGGTCGGTAGGGTCTCCGTTCGCCCAGGTCTTCATGAAGGCCTGGAAGAGCTTGAGGGCGCTGAATCCGAGGGAGGTCTTCTTGGTCTGCAGCAGGAACGGGAAGGCCGTGATTATCAGTAAGGCGGAGGCGCCCACCAGGAGGGCAGCCACGTCGAGTTTCGCCGAGAGCTCGGAGTACCTGAGGATGGCGAGGGTCGATGCGGGATGAATCGCGGCCAGCCCCAGGGCTAGCGGAGCCCGGCTGGTGAAAGTCCCGTTGATCACGAGGAATTCGAGCCCGGCGCAGATGAATGCCCCGAAGAGAATCGAGTTGTTCAGGGCGCTCGCCGACCCTGTCAGCCGAGCGTAGACTATGCCGCATGCGGCACAGAAGAGCCATAGGATTCCGCCCGCCAGGAGGACGGCGTCCGTCCGCCTGAAGGTCGCCACTGTCTTCTTGTCAATGAGGAAAAGCGCGCTCGAGATGGCCGTGACCGACAGCACGAACACGACCAGGGCAGGCAAGAAGGAGATGATGCCGGCCGTCCCCCTGGACGCCAGCGCAAGCAGGAAAGAAACGACGGCGGAATAGAGGAGCAGCGCGGGCGCTGACGGAAGGACGAAAAGATGCCGGTATCTGCTTGCCAGGATTTCAGTCGCTGAGCGTCTCGGAGGTCCTTGCTCAGAAGACGACGTTGATGACAATTGACGCAGTGATCAGGGATATGGAGCCGATGAGGATTATCTCCGGCCTGATCTTGACGCCCTGTGTCTCCTCGTTGAAGAAGGTCAGGAGGCCTGCGCTGGACGCGGGCATCGGTGCGTTGTTCTTCTTGCTCATTCGAAATGTGTGAGCCCCGACCGTTCTTAAGCGTAGCGGCCTCGTAAAGCCCACGTGAAACCTATAACTATCAATTCGGTTTGTCTCGTCTCATGCCATCCTACGAATCGGAGTTCAAGTCTGTAATCCGCAAGGTGAGGGCGCACGAGAAATGGTTCTCCGAAAGCCTGCCGATGATCGCCAGCGAGAACGTGGCCTCGAGGAGGGTGAGGGAGGTCATGGCGTCGGACCTTGGGCACAGGTACGCAGAGGGGTGGCCGGGAGAGAGGGTCTACGCGGGGTGCAAGTACATCGACCAGATCGAGCTCGAGGCGATTGCGCTCGGCAAGAAGCTGTTCAAGGCAGACTTCGTGGACGTCAGGCCGACGTCGGGGGTCGTCGCGAACCTGGCGGTCTACTCGGCCCTCAGCGGCCCCGGCGACATCATGCTGGCTCTGTCAATCCCCAACGGCGGGCATATCTCCCACGGCAAGAAGGACTTCTCAGGCTCTGCAGGCCTGGTCCACTCGCTGGAGATCGAATATTTCGCGTTTGACAAGAATCAGATGAACATCGACGTCGACGAGTCGAAGAAGAGAATCAGGGCCCTGAAGTCCGTGAAACTGGCGATGTTCGGGGCGAGCCTCTTCCTCTTTCCTCACCCGGTCAAGGAGCTGGCCGAGACGATCCGCGAGGCCGGAGGGACTGTTTGCTATGATGCGGCCCATGTCATCGGCCTGATCGCCGGCGGCGTGTTCCAGGACCCCCTGCGCGAGGGGGCCCAGGTTATGACCTTCAGCACCCACAAGACCCTGTTCGGCCCCCAGGGAGGGGCGATAGTTTCTGGAAGTGAGTTCGCGGACCGGCTGAAGAAGGGGGTCTTCCCGGGGACGACGAGCAACCACCATCTCCACAGCATGGCCGGCAAGGCCCTCGTCTTCGCGGAGTTCCTGCAGTTCGGGCACAAGTACGCGAGGGATGTGGTCAGGAACGCGAAAGCCCTGGCGGAGGAGCTGGCCGCCCTTGGAGAGAACGTCCTGGGCGAAAAGAACGGCTACACCATGTCCCACCAGGTCGCGGTCGACGTCAGCAAGTACTCCGACGGGGGGACCATCGAGAAGCTCCTTGAGGCCCAGAACATCATTGTGAACCGGCAGCTGATACCCGGGGACCTGCAGGCGGGCAGGCACTACACGAACCCCGGGGGGATCAGGCTGGGGGTAGCGGAACTGACGCGACTCGGGATGGGCAGGGAGGAGATGAAGGAAGTGGCGCGGACCCTCCACCAGGCGCTGGCGGGCGCAAAGAAGCGGGAAGTCCTCGGCAGGGTGAAAGAACTCAGGAAGGGGTTCCAGACGGTGGGCTACTCCTTCGGGGAGTCACCGGCTTACTTTTTCCGCTAGGACCGGTTTCAGGAAATCGGTCAGCTCGAGCTGGTCGGCCTTCCTCTCGCCGGAAAGGAGCTGGTCCAGCTCCCTACCTAGCATGTCCAGTCTGTTCTTCAGGTAGGGGTCGACGTCGTATTCGTTCGCCAGCCTGTTGGCAATGGCCCGGTACTTCTCCACCGAGGCCCTGGTGAGAGTGCCTCTGATTTCCCCTCTGCAGTTCGGGCAGCTGTGGGAAAGAGGGGGGCGACGCATGGTGGTGCCGCACTTCCTGCACTTGAACGACTGGGTGGCGTACTTCTTCGCGTTCCCCATTATGTCCCTGATCAGGTGGGTCTTGATGATCGACTCGACGACCTCCTTGGTCGAGACGGCCTCCACCTTGGACGCGACTTCGATCTGCTTCGATATCTTCTCGTTCAGAGTCCGCAGTGTGGAGTACGACCCCCTGGAACGTTTGACCGTCAGGGCGCTCGTCGAGTGGGTGAAGCCGTAGCCGTAGAACTGGGTCTCGCTGTCCAGCCTCGACCCGATGCGCTCGACCAGTGGCTCCACCGAGGCGGCCGTCGGCGCTCCCTGGGTCTTCTCGTAGAACTCGCGCGGATAGAAGGAGGCGATGTCGAAGTTGTGGGCCTGCTCGTCAACTTCGGACGGGATCAGAATCGGCTGCACGAGAAGCGGGGTGTCCATGAGCCCACCGATCTGGTGAGGGATGTATTCGAGGGAGAAGTTGAGGAGGACGTCCATCAGAAGCAGGAGGGAGTCGCCGTCCCCGTCGCAGTCCCGCCTCTTGGCCGAATGCCAGTAGGGGTTGGCGAAACAGACCTGGGTCGAGGAGAAGCCGATGACCCTTCCGACCACGCCCACCGATGTGTGGGGGGCGAGCCCGATGAGTATCTTGCCTCTCAGGTCGGACGGGCCCTGGACGTTGTAGTAGGGTGGAAGGCCGTAAATGTTCTGGAGCTCGTCGTCCACGAACTGGGCCATCCTGACGAGGTCTTCGGCGATGTCCACCGGGACTATGATGTCCTGCGGCTTCAGCTCTAGGATCTGGTCGTCCTTCTCGACGGGCGCCCCCCCGGCGTCCCTCTCATAGCCAAGCCTGACGAGGGCCTCGGGGTCGGATTTTATGTCGCGTGGCCTGAAGTGAGTCAGGGGAGCGTTGGTCACGTCGATCCTGAGGGTCCCGTCCTTGTAGACGAACACGTTGTGCCTGCTTCTTATGATGCCCTTCTCGAGCGGCTCGGGGGTCTTGGACCCGCTGGTGAGGCCTTTGACTCCCTTGACGCGCCTGGCGGACTCGAACGGGATTCTGGCCCTTATTCCCTCGAGCTTCGCGTGAAGGTCGAGCTGCATGTGAGAGTAGGGGATGGTCTTGGCTCTGCAGTTGGGGCAGACCTCGTCAGAGGTTGTAGTCCCGTCTCGTGGACAGGCTTTGAAGGGGATTGTCATCGTACCGCAGATCTCGCACTTGGAGGAGAGGCGCCTTTGACGGCACTCGGGGCAGAACTTGTTTACGACTTCGACGTCGATAGGTCCGCGTTTTGATGCTGTGATTACGTCTCTGTACGCTCCGCCCGAGAATCCGACCGGAAAGAGTGCGTGGACCGGGGGCTTCATCTTTCTCACCATTGCCTTCTCCGGCCTTCCCACTCTGACGCCGATAGTGGTTGTGTCCTGCTTACCGATTGAGATGCCTGAGAGGGCTTTCACGAAGTCTGCCGATTCCGAGGGGAGCGGAACCTCTGTTTTGTCTTCGAGTCTGAGGAGAGAAGTCAGAATCAACGCGGCGTCGCCCGTCAGCAGTGCGGAATCTCCCTCGATCTTGTGTTCGACGAGGCAATTCCGGAGGACCCATTCGACGTGATGCAACGTGATGTCGACCCGAACGTCACGTCCCTCCAGCCTGCTATTCTGACGGACCTCGGCCAAATCTGCGGGGCTGACCCTGTCGAATCTGGGAGTGTACGTTGGATGAAGTGGTATCCCTAGTGCTTTCGATATCGCCAGTGCCTCGGCGGCGGTTGGGGTCAGGCCTATGCCTAAGCTGAGCTGGGCCGTCCTTTCCGAAGCAACTCCGGCAGCTCCTAGTCTCTCTGTGGCACCCGGTGTGGTCGCGAGGGCCTGGGCGAAGTCCTGGACCCACCATTCTGAAACGTAAGGCGAGGGAGGTAGGTTCTTGTTGTTCTCTAGGAAGTCGCCGTAGCTGATCAGGACGTCCCCGAGGTCGATGATCTTCTCTAGGTTCTCCCGTCCCTGCTCTGCGTCGAGGATTGAAGAGATTCGTCGTATGCTGCCGTCCTTGAAGAGCACCGTCGGGCCCTCGATCGAATCGACGAATGCGATGGTAGCTGCTTTTCCTGGAAGGTCGACCTTCACCTGGGTGCCGCAGACGACCGGATAGTCGAGCAATACGGCCACGGCCGGGTGAATCCCCAGAGTGGAGAGCCCGGTGTTCATGGACCGTCCATATCTGAGCCTGAAGCCTCCCCTGGTCCGGGGCCTCGAGAGGACCGCCCTCCCTGAAATGACCTCCTCGAAGTGGGCCCCACCCTGTTCCGTCTCATTGCTGGTCTGCTGGGTCCCACCCTTGATCTCCGTTAGCCACTCCCAGCCCGAGATGTTGAGGGCCCCTAGCTTCTTCGCGAGCTTGTGGGCTCGGCCTATGACGCCGTCGTTCAGGACCCTGAGCGCCCCTCCCCTGAGCCTGTCGGTGGAGACCCGCTTCAGGTTCCTGTGGACTACAACTTCGATGGGGTCTGTTTCGAGTCCGTCGATTTCCACCGGAAGGTTGCCGATGGCCCTTCTGATGTCGTCGTCCGTCACCTTGTACTGGAAGTTGCCGACCTCCCTCTCGTAGATCCTGAGCTCCTCTGCGAAGCGGTCGATCTCCTCCTGCCTCGCCCTGTAGTTTGACAACCCGAGCTTCTTTCCAGTCGCGTCCGCTATGACGAGAGAGAAGGCGGCTTCCGTGCCACCTGCAGAGCGCATCGGGCCCGCATATGAGACCGAGACGTAGTCGCTGTTGTCGTCGTTCTGTTTTATCGTGACGCCGGAGATGCCCTCGAGGGGCGCCACCGTGACCCCGTCGGTCATTACCGCAAGGCCTGCCCGGACCCCGTAGCTCAGCGCTTCCTGCCTGTCGAGTGCGCCGAACTTGCCCAGTGCTATCTCCTGCGAGATGGTGAGCGCCGCCCGTTCCTTCGACACCGTGTGGAGGAGTTCTCTCAGCCTGTCGACCAGGCCTTCGAACTGGTCCAGCCGGAGCATCTGGTTGACCCTGTCGGCCAAGTCGAACACCGTCTTGCTCTCGATGTTGTCGACCGGGTCCAGTCCCATGGCCCTTGCTTTGGAGGCCGTCTCTTGCATGGATGCGTACTGTGAGAGGATGTCGTGGTAGTAAGAATCAAGGCTCGCCGGGAATGGTGCAAGCTTGCGGGCGCGCTCCCATGCGACTTCGGCGGAGAAAGACATTCAGGCCGCAGAGCCCCAAGTAGGTCTTAAGCTCTATCTTCGCTTAATCGCTTTTGTGATTTGTTTGAGGGTCTTGTCGAAATGCGGGGTTTGCAACAGGTTCCCCACGACAAGGATGTCCGCTCCAGCCTTGGCCGCCCTACCAGCCGTTTCGCCGGATGTGACTCCGCCACCGACGATCATGATTCCGTCATAGAACTTTCTCACGGCCCTGATTGTCTCTGCGGGGATAGGCTCGTTGGCTCCGCTGCCAGCTTCCAGGTAGAGGGTTCTCATTCCGAGATATCTAGCTGCAAGGGCGTAGATCACGGCGAGGTTCGGCTTCGAAGGCGGGAGGCTGTTTACCTGGCCGATAAAACTCGTAGCACTTGCGTTGCCAAAGACCAGATAGGCCATGGGTATGCTTTCGATTCCTGACTTGTAGACCTCCATTGCGCCCAGGGCCTGGGCACCCACGATGAAGTAGGGGTTTGTTGAGTTGAGGAGGCTGCTGAAGAGGATCGCGTCGGCGTGACGTGATACACCTGTGACATTCCCTGGAAACAGCACCACTGGTGATGTCACGCGCTTCTTGACGGCCTGCACAACCGCGTCTAATCGCCCTTGGTCCGCCAAAGTGGACCCTCCAACCAGAATCAGGGCTGCTCCGCACCTGATCGCGATGTCGGCAGTCTCCGCTGCTTGAGCTGGAGAGAAGTCCTCTGGGTCTATCAGAGCAGCACAGATAGGACTTCGTTTCGTTCTCACGATGAGGTGTTTCTCAATTGGTCCGGGAGGGTTCAACTCAGGCCCCTGCGCGAGCGAAGTCGTCTACGAACGTGTTGTAGACGTCGATGTCGGCCCTCTTGGTCGGGTACCTCAGCTCTCGGCGCAAGGCGCAGCCTAGGTTACCGCATGCAACAAGGAAGACTGTGTCTTGTGATGCCTCGTCTTCTTGTGATGTGATTCTGATCGTAATCATTCCGCACCGGGGACACGCGAAGACCTTTGGCAGTGTCCGCCTTGTTATCCGAAGTGCTTTCTTCCTTCTCCTACCCAATTAGTCTCACCCGTTCGTCTGTTATCTTGAGTAAATAAGCAGGCGTCTCAGGTGATTGGGGCCCCTCCAATGAAATCTGGCGCTGGAAGGGGAATACTATGCAAAAATACTCGGTCTACTCCGCTGAAATCGCCATTAGTTGCAAACTGGGGTTCCCAAGCCTTTATACGATTTAGTATGAAGGTGTGGGCGTTGAGCCTTCCCCTCGCGCTAGCTGACCAGTCGGTCCTCACGACCAAGCAGGTTGAATCTCTCCTGAGCTACGTTCGAGTGGTCAATGGTGAGATGCACTTGAGAGAGGCGGCCGGACTGAGAATCGGAAACCGAGGAAAACCAGTGTCTATCGGGTCTTACTATCGGACGGTGCAGCAAGGCAGACTAAAGATCAGGGGGTCGTTGACTACGCTCGCAATTGCCATGGCGACTGGACTTGTCCGAGTAGAAGATGTACGCCGGCTCTTCGATCTGGTGGGAAGAGGGTCGTCAGAGCTGTCTGAGGAAGAGGTTGACCGGTTTGTTGCCGTTTTCCGCTCTCTTCTCGATAAGATTGTGATGTGACAGCCAGAGGACATCACCCTTAAATCACGTAACGTCACGGCTTGCAACACGCATGGACGACCTTGTGACGTACGCGTTGCTTGCCTCGTCGGCCTTCTTCGTTGCGCTCGCGTTTGGTCTCCTGGTTCGCTATAGGCAAGCCTCACAGAAGATTGTTGCCTCGACTGACATGGGCAGGGACCTCTGGCAGGCTCTGGAGCAACGCCTCAGGAAGCAGGATGAGAGAATACTGGATATCATGGGCCGGATGGAGGTCATTCAATCCCGCGCTGCTGATCGGGCTGCATCGCCCGCGCCGATGGTTGCCCCTGCTCCTATCCCTATTGAGAAACGGATCATCCCTTCTGCTCAAGCCCCTGCGAGTGTCAGGCGACCTGTGTTGGTGACGTCACCCGACGCGACCGAGATGGCTGTGATTAGGCTTCTTGGCGATGGGTCGAGGAGTTCCGTGGAGATTAAGCAGTTGATTGGGAAATCAAGGGAGCATACCGCGCGGTTGATGAAGAGTTTGTTCGACAGGAATCTTGTAGTGCGTGATGACTCGAACCGGCCGTTTGTCTACGAGCTCACCGATGCCGGTCGGCGCTACCTTTCGGCTGGATGAAACGTGTACTGACTCCAGCCGATTTGTCACTGTAGTCTTCACCTTCCGGGCAATTGTTTTAGATTCTGTTTCTCTTCAGTGCCACTGTCGCCGTGGAGGAGATGCCGTCCTCTTCTGGCAGCCTCTGGAAGATCGGCCTGATCCCCCAGGCCGTTGCAAACGGACTTGCGAGCATACTCGTCCTGTTCTTTCTGATTTCTGACTTGAAAGGAGGGCTCGTCGATATTGGGTTGGTCGCCGGAGTGTCGGCCCTGGCCCTGATACCCTCGCAGATGCTGTGGGGGAGGCTGATCGACTCCGCTGGAAGGTGCAAGCCATTCCTCGTCTTCGGCTTCCTAGGCATGGGCGCCGCGTTCGCCGCCTTCCCTTGGGCAGGGAGTGTATCGGCGCTCATAGCCCTCGTTTCTCTGAAGTCGGTCCTCTACGCGGCGACCCTCCCTGCCCGGCAGCTCCTCACTGTGGAATCCGAACATCGGGATGGGTGGCAGAAAGGACTGGCGAACATGCAGTTTCTGACGGCTTCGGGCGAGACCATCGGGATGGGCATCGGGGCGGCTTTGGTGAGCAGCGTGGGTTTCGCTCAGCTGTTCCTAATGTGCGGAGCGCTCTGTGGAGTTTCTGGAATCGCGCTGGGAGTCCTCGCCCAAGAGCCAGGCCTGATGATTCAGAGGAGGCTCGTGGCGCTTGAACGTTCTACATCTGCCATAATCACCGTGTCGCACGTCGTAGGGACTCTGAGAACCTCATCCCATGGGTTCGATTACGGGAAGCTGTTAGGGTCACTGAACCGCTCGACGAAGTGCCTGATGCTCGGCATCTTCGGCTTCGCCCTCGCCGGATCGGCGTTCTATTCCCCGCTCCCGGCCTACTTCCTCCGATTCTATTCGCCGCAGTCGGTGTTCCTGGTGTTCTTCGGGGGTTCGCTGGCAGGGGCCCTGTCCTACCTCGTCGTAGGGCGTCGTGGCTGGGGTGCTGGTAAGAGCTTGGCCCTCTCATCGTCCGTGAGGGTGGTGGTGTTACCCCTCTTGCTCTTGGCGGCCCTGGGTGCTACTCCTGGGCTCGTGGCAGCTTTGGTGGTGCTTGCGGTGCTGGAAGGGGTCTGGTCGCTCTTCGATGTCTCCAGTACGTTCGCGTTTCTTGAGACTGCGCGGGTGGGACGGGCCGGGTTCTACGGCGCGCTTATGGGGCTGGGAAGTGCCGCGGGTGGATTCCTCGGAGGGTTCGTCTCAATGCGGTTCGACTTCGCGTCCCTGTTCGTGCTCTGCAGTGTAATTTGCGCGGGGGCCTTTGTGGCTTTCATGTTGCAGTTCAGGGGCTCGGGTTTGTTTGCGAGTTAGCCAGTTATCTTTCTGCCAGCTGGCTCGTCCTGAGATAGACCCGTCTGTACACCCAGGAGTTCCCGAAGCGTTCGCGTTTGATGTACTGCTTGTCGGCCAGCCTTGCCAGGTAGGTGGAGATCGTGCTGAGCTTCACCGGCTGGTTGTACTTGTCCTCGAACTCGCGCGCGACGTCTGAGGAGGAGAAGTCGCCAGCCGCGAACGTGGTCTCCAGCAGCGTCATCATCTTGCCGAAGAAGGTCCCTTCGTCGGGGGCCCTAGGTGAGTGCTCCAGTGGGACGTCCATGACTTCCAACATGTCCATGGCCTTCATCACCTTGTCGCGCGAGACCTTGCCTTCGAGTGCCAGTGTGTACTTGGTTCCTTCCTCGTCTTCGAGCTCAATCTTAATCCGTTTTCGCAAGGTGCCCGCGCTCTCGGCTCCCACCGTGTTTTATCTGCTAGTGGTGTGAACTTGTGAACAGGCCAGTAGGATAGTTTGACCATGCGTTGATACCGTTTTGCGCGTTCACCTGGCTTCACAGTGCATAAAAACGAGAGGGCCCGATACTGGTTCCAGTGGAAGCAATGGGGTCGGAATTGTGCCCGTTGAGCCCTTGGGGGCTGGACGGGCTCCACTGGAAACATTGGGGTGTATTCTCTCGCTAGGATCCTTAGATGGTTCACCGGTCTTCACCGTGTCCCCCGGCCCCCTATACTTCCACTGCGCCCTCTCCCCCTCTTGGTCTGACCTCTTGGTTCGTTCATCGCAAAGCCATCGTCTCTTGTTGTAGACCCCAAGGCATATCCCATCAAAATCGCATACCAAGTACGGGACATTATACTAGCGTATGATTCTCTTTCGCCCCCGAGAGACATAGAGCGGAAACAGGAGAAACCAAGGGGCGGCGGGGTAGGCTTATCTAACCAGTGTTTCCACTGTTCTTCCTTGTCAGGCATAGACGAGATCTTTCGGAGAGCGAAAGAAGGGAAGGCGCTTTTCGTCGACCGGAACGCGCTCAGCCCTGAGTTCATCCCCCAGAAGCTACCGTTTCGAGACTCCCAGACCAAAGCCGTGGCCGAGGTCCTTGCCCCAGTCCTGCACGGATCGAAGCCATCCAACCTACTTCTCTACGGAAAGACGGGAACGGGAAAGACGGCGGTTGCCAGGTACGTCCTTTCCAAGCTCAAACAGGAATCCGGAGGAGGCTCACTTGTGGTGGCTTACGTCAACACCAGGCTGGCCAACACCGAATATCGGGCTCTGGCCGAGCTCGGTCAGGCCGTCGATGTCCCGATTCCATTCACGGGCCTTTCAATCGGGGAGGTCGTCGGACGGGTCTTCAAAGAAATCCAGTCAAAGAAATCGCACGTGGTCCTGGTCATGGATGAAATCGACTACCTCGTCAAGACCTTCGGCGACGGGATACTCTACGAGTTCACCCGATCGAGCGAGAAGCTCACTCCCGGGTTCCTTTCTCTGGTCGGAATATCTAACGACCTGAAGTTCAAGGAGGGCCTGGACCCACGGGTCCTGAGTAGCCTGAGCGAAGAGGAGCTGGTCTTCCCACCCTACACCGTTGAGGAGCTCAGGGAGATACTAACCGAGAGGGCGAAGATGGCTTTCAGGCCTTCGGCCGCATCGGCAGCTGCAATCAACCTCTGCGCAGCCATGGCAGGCTCAGAGCACGGGGACGCGAGGCGGGCAATAGACCTCCTGAGGATAGCAGGAGAGGTGGCAGAAAGAGAAGGCCTCAAGCAGATTGACGACGACTGCATCCGCAGGGCCTCAGATAAGATGGAACACGACAGGGTCGAAGACGCAATCCACTCGCTGCCGGTCCAGACCAAGGCGGTCCTCCTCGCAGTCTCGAAGTTCAAAAGCGGGACCAACACCGGAGAGCTCTACCAGATGTACAGCAACACCTGCAAGAAGGCAGGCCTCGAGACGCTGACGCAAAGGCGGATCAGCGGGATACTCGCCGAGCTGGATCTGCTGGGCTTGATCGAGGCCTCGGTGGTCAGCAAGGGAAGGCGAGGGCGGACCAAGCGCATCCAGTTGCTGATAGACACTAAGGCCCTGGACAAGATACTCTCAGAAGACACCACGTTCGGCAAGGCAAGTTAGGAAGCTGGGAAGCCCGCCGCGCCGAAGTTCCGTCTGATCGCTTTCACCGTTGACAGGTCGAGGACGGGAATTACGCTCGGTGTCGGCTCGAGGCCCATGTTCGATTGGAAGTTAGTCTGCCCCTGCCACGTCCCGGAGTTGACTAGCATCGTCCCCCTGTAGTTCAGCTCTCCGAAGGTGTGGACATGTCCTGAGTGCAGGACGTCTGGCACCGGGTCTATGACCATGAAGTCGCGGAGCTCAGGGGACAGAGCCGTCCGCTTGCCATAGGTTGGCGCCAGATGTCTGGACCGCAGCAGGAGCTTCATCGCATCAGTCGGCCGATCATAGGCGAGGTCGGGGGTGGTCGCTATGATGTCGTCTAGGCTCTTGCCATGGTATACCAGGAACATGACACCGTGCAACTTGATGTATGCAGGGTCGCCCACCCACCTGACGTTGTCCATTCCGTACAGCGATTCCGCGAGGTCCACCGACACGGCCGGCTGGGGCAGGGCCTGCCTGACGGCGTCGTGGTTCCCCGGCGAGACCACGATCTGGACGTCCCCTGGAATCTGCTTCAGGAGCTCGGCTGCCATCTCATACTGCTTCTTGGGGTCCTTCTCCGCCAGCTGGAACTCCTGCCCAGGATAGACGCCTACCCCATCGACCAGGTCTCCTGCGATCACCACATACTTCACACGGTCCACTATGTCCTTGTCCCCCAACCCGCCGTTCATCCACTGCAGGAAGCGCCGGAAGTCATCTCCCAGGAACATCCTGCTCCCGATGTGTAGGTCGGAGAGGAGGACGGCGTAGACTCTGTGGGACGAAGACATTGGCTTCCTGTTTGGGACGTCGGGGAGGACGACCGAGTGGGCGTAGAGCTGGCCCGTCCTGCCGCGCGACACCTCGACCACGACCATGCTGTCCAGGGGCGCCTCCAAAGCAGACCTCTCGGCCAGCGGGTCTTGGCAGACCACACGCATCGTCCCGGACGGGTCGTCCACCTTCAACTCGACGCTTCCCCGCCTGCTGCTGCGCTCCATCAGGAGTCCTGCGACCTTGACCTTCTTGTTCGGCGGGAGGCCCTTCGTCGTGGAGACGCTGGCGCTCGTCTTGGTGTCCATCCTGCCGCGGAGGATTGAGTAGAGCCTCTGGTACCTGTCCCGAAAGAGCCGGTTGAACCCCTCAGACGCTTCAGCAGGAGCTATGGCCAGGGTCGGGTCCGAGATGACTTCCAGGTCCGCGAACTCGCCAAGGACAGCCTGGTCCTCCCGCCCCCCATGGCTCAGGCCCTCGGGGATGACCTTGGCGACGTCGCTCTCCGTGATGACTTTGCCCTCGCCCCCCGACCCGGCTTTCTGCTCGAGCAGTTTCTGGATGATGCCTTCGACGTCGAAGTCGGACGGAATCTGATTGATCATGTCAAACGCCTTCGCGTCCAAGATGTAGCCTGACGCCAGAACCCTGGCGACGGCCTTCGACTCGGACATTAGAACTCAGAGGCCTCGGACGCTATATAGAAGATTCGACGCACTGGATGCCCTGCTGCACCAGGACTTCGAGCAGCTGAGGGTCTTTCGATTCGCAGTAGACCCGCGTCTTCGGCTCGGTGCCTGACGGCCTGAACATGACCCACGAGCCGTCTGAGAAGACCAGCTTGTAGCCGTCCAGGGTCCGCTCCTCCCGCAGCCGATACTTCCTGAAAGAGGCCCTCGCCCCCTCCACCAGGGCCGGCATCCTTGCGGCGACGTTGAGGTTCACCTGCTTGTACCTCCACTGGATCTCCTGCATCACCCTGGCCAGGAGTCCTCTGTCCTTCGACAGCAGGCCTGACACGAGGGCCGAGGCGTTGATCCCATCTTCCCACAACCCCCACCTGGGATCCACGATCTTGCTCGGCTCCGCGGCGAAGACCCCGCCTTCCGCTTCCAGAAGTGCGAAAGACTTCCCGACCCTGCTCCTGACCACGCGCAGGCCGAGCCTCTCTGCCTCCTCCTCCACGGCGGTGGAGGTGTTCTCAGAGATTACCGCCACTCCACTTGAGACGTCCAGTGCGCGCAGGGCCAGAATTGCGAGGACGCAATCCTGGACCACGTTCCCTAGGGCGTCGAGCATCACCAGCCGGTCCGCGTCCCCGTCGTGGGCCAGGGCAAAATCAACCCCAAGGTCCGGGATCATCTTTGAGAAGCCTGCAAGGTTTGCGGAGGTCGGCTCCGGAGGCCTGGCAGGGAACCTCCAGGAGACCTGAGCATTGACAGGGATTATGTGATGCCCCAGCCTCTCTAGAATCCGTGGTGTTACCGAGCCTCCCGGCCCAGAAGCACAATCGATCGCAATGCGGAGCGGGTCCGAGGCCCTTTCGTAGCGCGCCAGGACCGCCTCGACGTAGTCGTCCACGGCACCTTCGTCGGGAACGAGCTCCCCGAAGACCCCCGACGGCTTCATCACGTCGACCCCCATCGCCCGCTCGACCCTTTCCTCGTCGGACGTCGGCAGCTCCATCCCCTTGGAGTTGAACACCTTCACCCCCGAGAATTCAGCGGGGTTGTGAGAGGCAGTCACGGCGAAGCCAGCGACGCAGGAGCGCGACCTAGTGGCGAAGGCCACCACTGGCGTCGGCACGAGGCCGAAAGAGTAGGCATCGCTCCCTACCACGTTGACCGCAGACATCACGCACCTGGCCAGAAGCGCCGAGGCCTTGCGCCCGTCCCAGCCTACCCCAAATCGACCTCTCCCCGACGCGAACGCGATGGTCTCAACCAGGCGGTAGACCTGCTCCGGGGTCTGAGTCCTGTTGAAGACGCCCCTGACTCCAGCCGTACCGAAGGCCTTGACCAAGTGTTATCTCTCGATGATCTTCGTCCAGAGTTCGGGCGTGGCTTCGCGGGCTAGGTTCAACAGCGTCTCCGCGAGCTCCCTGATCTCCCACTGGGCCTGAAGGGCCGTCCGCTGCCAGACCAGGTGCATGAGGCTCCTCGCGCTCAAGGTCATCACAAGCTTCGTCTTAATGGAGGTGGGGAGGACGTATCGAGCGTCTTCCTTCGGGACCCCTGCGGCGACCATCTTCTCATAGGCGGCGTAGACGGCCTTGAGGGCCTCATCGTAGGCCTTGTAGGCGGCCTCGTTGGACTGGACGCTCGGAGGGGTGACGACCCCCTCTCTGGTGGCTGCGGAGAAACGCTGGGATTCCTGGTCGTAGGACGCGACCCGGTGGCGGACGAGCTGGTGGGTGGTCACCCTGCTGACGTCTTCGATCTCGAACATGTAGACGACGTGGTCCATCAGCGCCTCCGGCTCGAAGGGCACCCCCTTCTCCGAGAGGACCCGCTTCAGGGCTCCCAGGTCGGTGCTGTAGAGGAGCTTAATTCGCATGGGCCCTTTCACCGAAAGCGACGGCGTTGAAGATCGGGCTGACTTTCCTTCCATCCAGCTCCGATACGATTGGCTCCGCGAAGGCCTTCCCCGCGGCGTCCCGCCAGAGTTCGACAAGAGTCCGCGCGTTCATCGAGACGAGCCAGTCGGTCTCGTTAAGGCGCAGAGCGCGGAGGTAGGGAAAACGGAGGACGAGTTTGCTCGCCTCGACTTCGCCGAGGCCCTCGACCAGGACGCTCATGGTAAAGTGCTCGAGGACGTCGAGAGACTTGTCCTGCATGGCCTTCGTAAGAAGATACTTCCAGTACTCAGCTCCCTTCTGCTCCAGCTCCGCTTCTATCTCTTCAATCACCTTGGTGCTGAAGCATCGCCTCATTGCGACGGCTATGGTGCGCTCGGGGTTGGGACTAGCCCACACCAATGAAACCTTCATCGTAGGTTCAAAGCTGAACTCAGATTCAATTTAAACATGGGGGATTCAGAAGTCGCTGTAATTGCCCAAAGGCACCCGGACGCGGACCAAGGCCGACTTCTGGGTCGTCCCGAAAAGCGCTTCCGGTTGCGTCGTCGTCTTCCACGAAGTGTGGGGCCTCGTCTCCCACACAGAGGACGTCTGCAAACGACTGGGCAAACTTGGGTTTGCAGCCACGGCGCCTAACCTGTACAAAGGGCACGACGACATCCTCACACCAGACAACATACAGCGCACCATGGAGGGGGTCTGGGAGCTCTCTCTGGCCAAGAGGCTCGACAAGGCAAAGGTCGCCGACGCCCTCGACAAGAAACACGTAGGCCGGGAGGTCAAAGAGGCGGCATCGATCATCTACAACCAAGAATTCAGGGACAGGATGCTCGCCGACGCAGTCTCTGCCGTCGAGGCCGCCAATTCGAGATTCGACGGCGTGTCTACCTTGGGGTTCTGCCTGGGAGGGGGACTCGCCCTGAAGGCCTCCACCAGGAGCCGCCACCTTGTTTCAGCGGCGGGGTTTTACGGCGTGCCTCCGACCGGCGAGGAGGTCAGGCGGATCACCATCCCCATCTTGGCAATCTATGCGAGCAAGGACGAGATCATCAACCAGAGCGTGCCGGCTTTCGTCGGAGCGATGCTCACCGAGGGGAAGGACCTGACGCTGAAGACGTACCCGCGGACAAGGCACGGTTTCTTCAACGACAGCAGAAAAGACGTCTACCAGAGGAAATCCGCGGCCGAATCGTGGGAGCTCACGAGGTGGTTCCTTGAAAGAACACTTGGAAAGCTCTGAGCTGATCGACTGTTTCGTGACCTGGAGCTACATCGAGGAGAAGAGGCACCGCACCCAGCGTCCTTCTCCCTCAAAGAAATTATAGAGGCTCAGGCAGGCACCAGTTCGGCCGGGGTGGCAGAGTGGTTAATGCGCGGGCAATCCGCAAGGCGACGAACGGATCCGCAACTCGAGATCGGAACAACCAGTCAGCCCGTGACCTTTGGGTCTCGTGGGTTCGAATCCTACCCCCGGCGTCCAAGGGGCGTATCCCCGCTGACTACCCAGTCGCCGTCCCGTTGAAAGTCTGGGCATCACAACCCGCCCATTGACCAAAAGGCCGTTTACCCCTCTCTGGTTCTAACTGTCGAACGACTCTCTTTGGTCTAATGTCTGGGATCACACGTTACGCCGCGGCTGGAGGTTACTCAGACCTACGCGGTCTTGAACGACTCGCCGCATCCGCAAGTGGAGACGGCATTGGGGTTGCTGACGACGAAACCGCCGCCCATCAGCTTCTCCGACTTGTAATCCAGGGTCGACCCAGCGATGAACGGGGCACTCGACCTGTCGACAGCCACCCTCGCTCCGTCGACAACAATCACATAATCATCATCCGATGGCTTCTCGTCCACGACCATCCCATAGGAGAGCCCGGAACACCCACCCGCGGTCACGAAAATCCTGAGCGCGGCTTCTGGCTTCCCCTGCTTTGCGAGGTAGAGCTTCAACTCGGCTGCGGCCCTCTCGGTAAGCTCGACTATCGGCTTCACAGCCGTCTCTTGGGTCAATTCAAGATCATCACGACTTTCCTCGTATAAAAACAAGGGGTTACCTCGACTACAGAAGCGTCAGAACCAGGGGATCGCGAACCAGCGACCCCTCAATCGGCTCACCTTCTCGGCGGCATGGCCAGCTTCTGGGCCGCTTTCACGACCTCAGCGTATGGCGGCTCGTCGGAAGGCACGTCGGTGACCCACTTGAAACGCAGGGCGCCCTTCTTGTCTACCACGAAGACTGACCTCTTCGCCACCCCCTTGTACCCGAGGCCCACCCAGGGGTCCTGAAGCACCCCGTAGAGCCGCGTGACCTTCTTGTTGAAATCGCCGAGGAGGGGGAACTGCAGGTTGTAGGTCTGAGCGAAGGCCTTGAGTGAGTAGGAACTGTCCACGCTGATTCCAACCAACTGCGCGGCCGCGCCTTGCAGGGCCCCGAAACCATCCCTGAATGTACACATCTCCTTGTCGCAGGTCCCCGAGAACGCGAACGGGAAGAAAGCGATTACGACCGTACCCCGGCCGGTGAACTCGGCCAGCGAGCGGGTCTTTTTGTCAGAGTCTGGGAGGGCAAACTCCGGCACCTTCTGGCCGATTCTGAGAACCACGACCGCGAAAACTGTCAGGTTTCCGATTTAAGGCCTCTGCTACTTCTGAGGGAGTTTCTGGAGAAGGTCGAAGTACTTCGTCATCAGCGACACGAGCTGGTCCTGCTTCGAGCGGTCGGTCTCGGTTCCCAGCGCTGCCGCGGCTTCATTGAGCTTCGAGAGGAGCACCTGCCTGGTTTCAGCGACGGCCGTCTCCATGGAGACGACTTCGGTCTTAAGAACCGAGGTGAGATCCTCATGGCCCGTGCAGTAGACCTTCCCATGGTACCTGACCTGGATTCCCCCGCACTGCGGACAGGGCTCGCCGAGTATGGTCGCGCCCTTCCTGACGAGCTCCACAGCCACTTTTATCTTGTCCTTGGTAGGCCTGCTCAATGCCCCGCCCGCGCTCTGCTTCTATAAAAGACGCCTTGCGACGAAAAGCACTTATCCCCACCAGTACGGAGACCTACTCGACGAACCCCGGGATTCTACATGAGCACCAAATTGAAGAAGCAGCAGGAGAACGACGCCAAACTGGCCAAGGCTACGGTCAACCTCAACCAGATCGCCGACTCGAACCTTACCCCGCGGAACATCCGCAAGACAGTCAAGGACTCGATAATGATGCTCCAGGACCAGAAGCAGAGCCTGGCCGTCCGGGCAGCCAACGCCATCAGCCTCCTCGACGACGTCGCCCAGGACCCGAATATGCCTTCGTTCGCCCGGGTCACCCTTTGGTCGGCCGTCTCCGAGCTCGAATCGATTCGCGAACAGTAAACCTTTAACACGTTCTCACCCGCCAGAGACGCGATTGCCAAACTGCCCGAAGTGCGGGAATAAGGAAGCCCTGCCCTCAAGAAGTTTCACAGTGATGGTCGAGCCATCAAAGGGCGAACGCGGTATGACCGAGCGAAGGGTCGGGATGTACGAGTGTTCGAGATGCGGGACGAAGTTCCCGACCGTGATCAGCAGGCAGAGATACCTCATCGTGGCCGAGGAACAACTGAAGTCCATTCAGGACGAGCTCAATTCGATGAAGAAGGGGAACGAGGACCTCAACGCGAAGGTCCGCGGGATGGCCGAACAGCAGAAGGAATTGGAGAGCGGCATGGAGAGGACGGCCAAGGAAAACGAAGTAAAGCGGCTCCAGACGAGACTGGCTGACCTTGAGAGCTTCGTCTCCTATCTCAGAAAAGAAAAAGGCGAACTCGAGCAGAAGGCATCGAAGCTTCGGTAGGCTTTAGACCCCTTCGGCCGCGGTCTGCGGAAGTTCGTATCCCGCCTCAGCTTCGTAGGTCGCAGCCTTCTCGTCGAGCACTGCCTTCTCCGTTCGAAGCGCCTGCACTTCGCTGTCGAGAGTCGCAGCGGACTTCTCCAGCTCGTACGTGGCGACCTTCTCCTTCAGAGAGGCGATGCCGGCAAGTAGTGAAGCCTTCTCAGCTTCCAGCGACCTGATCTTCTCCTCGAGCTCTGTCCTTTGGTCAGCATATTCAGTTACCACTTCCATGGTTGTCGAACTTACACGCCGCCAAAGCTTACTTGGCATGTCAAACCAAAAACTGTTGATAAGCTCGTAAAAGTGATTCAATCGAATCGAGTCAGGAGGGAATCACATCGGCACGGTTTGGGGAACGCGGTTTTGTCCGAGTTCCTGCCAGACGGCCATCAGAAACACCACCAACGGAAGAAAGAGCAAGAACTGCTGGACGCTGTATTTCCGAACCAGGTGCTTGTTGCGGGCCAGGTCCTCGGCGACTTCAGCTTGGGCAGAGTCCTTTCTGACGATTACCACCGTGTAGATCAGCAGCGGCAGATAGTTCACTCCAGTGAGCACAAGATAGATGCCCAGGATCAGGGGGCCTGACAACGTCAAGGTGGTCCCGACAGCAATGATGGCTGGAGTGCCTATGCCGAACTCGGCCATGATGAAGCGCGGACCGTGCAGGGTGATGTCCAACGCGACCAGCCGGCGTACGTTGACGAGGCGACCCTCCACGAGAATGCCTTTCCAGCCTTGAATTAGAACATTGGGAGCTTCTCATAGGACGACGTCGTTTTCAGGCTGAGGTGTCGATTGGTTTCAGCATAGTGCGGGGGGAGGGATTTGAACCCTCGAACCCCTAAGGGATGAGGTCCTGAGCCTCACGCCGTTGACCAGGCTGGGCGACCCCCGCGCAGAGTCGCGAGCCCATACCTTGGATTATTAATCTTGAAATCCACAAAGCCTCGAGGTCATATCTGTAACCGAGGATAATCACAATTCCAGAACGACGACCAGAACGGCCTGTCGGACGGGTTGACCGTCGAACCACTTGGCACCTCGATTCCAACATGACCTACGAAAAACCCACATTGGAAGAACGCGAAAGACGGCGAAACCAAAGCCGCGAAGTCTGGCCCTCCGCCGAAGTTCGCCGTTGTCTGGGGAAGGAAAGGCGTGAGGAAGAAAACGACTCCGACAACCAGAACAATTCCGCCGAGCCGCATTGCTCTCCTCATTCACCACGTTCGGACTGACAGAAACTAATAACCATCACCCGAACACTTTCGGCCGTCTCCCTCTCAGACAAATCCATCTATCAGACATCCCGCGTTAAATCCTCTGAGAACCTTCGGCCTTCGTCACAATGTCCAGACTTCATTATCTGTACGAGCAACAGGGAAGCGGCAAAGAGCGCTTCGTCTACTACTGCCTGAGCTGTAGCTGCGTCCTGCGGGTGAGGCGGGACCTCGGGCCCACGAGCGAGACCATCGACTCACTGAGCGGCAGGTGCCTCGGATGCGGCCGCCCGCTCGAGGGCAACATCGAATGCAGGCTGGCCCCGGTGCCCGACGAATGGTCTGACATCTACCTGACCAAGACGACCGCTTTCGAAAGGAAGAGCACCCCGTTCCGGCCCGCGTCATCATTCCCGCACTTCTCTCTGGGCTTCCCGCGCCTCGATTCGCTGCTGAGGCCGTTCACCCAGGAACGGCTGATCGTGCTGAGCGGAGGCCCGGCGTCGGTCGTGGCAGAGCTCGCGGCGTTCAGGGCCCAGCTTCCCCTGGAGGCGGGCGGCCTCGATTCCAGCGTCCTGTTCGTCGACGGGGGGAACCGCTCCGACCCGTACCTCTTCTCCTCCTTCGTCAAGCAGCGCGGCCTAAGACCCACCACGGCGATGAGAAGGGTGGCCACCTGCCGCGTCTTCACGATGTACCAACTCGCGGACCTCATCTCGAAGCACCTGGTCCGCGCCGCTGAAGACTACGGCGCCCGGCTCGTGGTGGTCGCCGACCTGCTCGGCACATTCAACGAACCGGAGCTGGACGAGAGGGAAGCGAGGCGTCTCCTGAGCGCGGTCGAGGACGGGATCAGGCGAGCGAAGAAGAACGCGCTGGTCATTACCACCCTGGCTTCGCCCAACAAATACGACGACATGGTCGCCTCCTGGGCCGACACCTCGGTCCACATGTCATCGTCCAAGGGCGTCGTAGAGGCGGAGCTCCTGAAGCACCCGAGCAAGCCTGCTGCAACCTCCACGTTCAAGCTCAAGCAGCTCCTGAGGCCTTTCAGAGCGAGGTCGGGGAGCTGATGGGCCGGACCATCCCGTCGTTCAGGATAGCCGAAGCTCAGGAGGTCACGGAATGGAAGGCCTTCAGGAAGGCCCTGCCGAAGAGGGACAGGGGGGCCTTCGACCAGATGCTCAACTCTGCCAGGCTCTACACGTCGGCCTCCTCCGCCGCCGTCAGGACCTCGAGGTTCGAGGGGATGGCCATGGCCCTGGTCTTCCACCACTACAGGATGCTGGCGCGGACCCTGGGGACGATAGCCGAAACCAGGCGGACGGAGGCGGGGCGATGACCCTCACCGACGCCGAGATCATAGAAGAGCTGGACAGCTGGGGGCACTTTGCGGACGCCCTCAGGGCGGAGGACAGGGAGCTCTTCAAGGAGATGCTGAGGCTCTGCTACGAGTACTTCCCTGCCATGCAGGCGAGGGAGTCCCCCTTCCCCAGCGAGGCGCTCTTCATGAGCATCCTGCTGACCCAGCACAAGACCATCGTCTGGCTTGCCGGGGAGGTCGAGAAGCTGAAGGCAGAGAAGGATGAGGGGCTGGATACTTGACGCCTACCCGGGCGACCCTGGGGAGATGGTCGTCTGGCTCAAGCGAGAAGACGGCCAGGCCGTAAGGCTGGTTGACCACTGGTCCCCCTCGATATTCATCGCCACCGACCAGATGTCCGACCTGAGCGCCCCCCTGAGGATAGTCGGCGCCGACCTCGCATGGACTAGGACGGCCCAGAAGCGCGAAAGGGTCACCGACGCCGAGAAATCGGAAGTCGTCGAGGCCAGGGTCAGGGACGCCAGGAAGGCCCAGCAGATAGCCGGGAGGATCGAGCGGCTGGGGCCCTTCGGCACCTACAGGCTCTACAACGCCGACGTCCCACCCAACCAGAGCTACCTCTACGAGCGCGACATCTTCCCCCTCGCCTGCTGCGAGGTGACGCAGACGGGGGACACCCTGGAGTGGGACCCCAAAGACGACGTCTGGGCCTACGACTACACCGTCCCGAACCTGAGGAAGGTGAAGGTGGACGTGGAAATCGAGAAGGAGGGGAAGCTCGCCCGCTTCACCGACCGGATCGCGGCCATATCCCTCCAGAGCGACGCAGGGAGGATCACGATCGACGGGGGCAGCGAGGCGGACAAGCTGCTGGAGCTGGTCCGGACCATCAAGGAGACCGACCCGGATTTTGTCATCACCAACGACGGGGACACCTTCCTCCTCCCCTACCTGGTCAGACGGGCAGAGGCCAACAGAATCGCGGACAGGCTGACCCTCGACAGGGACGGCGCAGTCCTGAGGGTCCCTTCGAAGGGGGGCACCTCCTACTTCAGCTACGGCAGGATCCACTACAAGCCTTCGGCCATGAAGCTCTACGGCAGGATACACATCGACGCCAACACCTCGTTCACCTACTCGGAGGCCGGGCTGGAGGGCCTCTTCGAGCTGAGCAGGACATGCAGGATGCCGCTGCAGACGTCCAGCAGGGCAAGCATAGGGAAGGCTCTCTCCAGCCTCCAGTTCTATCACGCCTACAGGACCGACCTACTCGTCCCCTGGAAGCCGACTCTGGTGGAGCACTTCAAGGACAGGAACGAGCTCCTGGTCGCGGACCGCGGGGGCTTCATCTTCGAGCCGAAGATGGGGGTCCACGAAGGCGTCGGGGAGCTGGACTTCCACGCTTTGTATCCGAACATCATGTTCAGGAAGAACATCTCCGCGGAGACAGTGAAGTGCCGGTGCTGCCCCGACTCCAAGAACCGGGTGCCGGAACTCGGCTGGAACGTCTGCGAGAGAAGGACAGGGCTAGTCCCCACGGCGATCAAGATCATAGTGGAGAAGAGGCTCCACTACAAGGAGCTGAAGAGGAACTCGAAGGGGACCGACTACGACAGGTACAATGCCCGCCAGGCCGCCCTCAAGTGGCTGGGGGTGACTACCTTCGGCTACCTGGGATTCAACAACGCGAAGTTCGGCCGCATAGACGCCCACATCGCGGTCTGCGCCTGGGACAGGAAGGTCCTCCTCGACGCGGCCAGGCTCGCGGAGCGGCGGGGCTTCGAGGTGATACACGGCATCGTCGACTCCCTATGGGTCAGGAAGGAGAGGGCGGGGCGAGACGCGTATCTCGAGCTGAAGTCCGAAATCGAGTCAGAGACCGGCTTCGCCATGTCCTTCGAGGGGATCTACAAGTGGGTGACCTTCCTCCCTTCGAAGGTCGACGCGGACGTGCCCGTCCTCAACAGGTACTTCGGGGCCTACCAGGACGGAGAGCTGAAGGTCAGGGGCATCGAGGCGAGGCGCCACGACACGCCGCTGGCGCTCAAGAAGTGCCAGATGGAGATCCTGAGGGTCCTTGCCAAGGCCGACTCGAAAAGGGAGGTCAGGACCAAGACCTCCGAGTGCGTCAACATCTTCCTCCGGCACGCCGAGGCCCTCGAGCGCCACGAGACCCCCGCGTCGGAGCTGGCCTTCACGACCAATCTATCGAAGGGCCCGGAGGAATACACTACTATGACAGTCCAGCACGCGGCCATCAATCAGCTGGTCGGGGAAGGGGTCCAGCTCCACGCCGGGGAGGGGATACGCTATGTCGTCACCGACTACGGGGGCCGAGACTCGAAGCGGGCGACCCCCGTGGACATCCTGAAGGATGAAAGCGCCTACGACTCGAAGCGCTACATCGAGCTCCTGGCAGAGACGTGCTCGTCGGTCCTGGAGCCCTTCGACCCGCGCCTGTCGGCCGAGGGACTGCATTCGCTCTACGAAGCCCACCGAAGCGTGCCGCTGGTCTGACCCGGCCTACCACATGACGGCTTTGGTGGGTTTGACCTTGAGTATCGGAGACTCGCCTTCACCCCAGGGATTCCTCCTGTAGAAGACGAACCTGTCGAAGAGAATCTGAAGGAGGCGGAGGTATTCCTTCCCCCGCTCGGAGAGCTCGCAGTCCCCCTCGACCATCAAGCCGCTGTTAGGCCGGTATTCGTCCACGACCAAGGCGACCTTGGGTTCTCCCTGAGGTTCTTCAGCTTCTTCGTCTTGTAGTCTATGGCGATTATGATGTTCTCCCCATCAACGGCGTAGACCACGGGGACCACATGCGGCTTCGCGTCCTCGGAGGCCGTGGCGAGCCTGCAGACCTCATGGGCCTTGAGGAATGTCAACTCCCGCGCCTTCAGGACTCCCATGTGGCGAAGAGCTCCCGGGGGCTGGAAAAGGATTGCTCGACTAACCCTTTAACGAAGCGCATAGCACTGCCAGCCCAGCGTGAAGTTTACCACCTTGGGAAGCACAGGCCTGAAGGTCTCTAGACTCTGCATCGGGTGCATGAGCTTCGGAGGACCGGACGCCCAAGGCTTCGAATGGACCCTCGGCTACGAGGACTCGAAGCGCGTCATCGACAGGGCCGTCGACCTCGGAATCAACTTCTTCGACACCGCCGACGTCTATTCCAACGGCAGGTCGGAAGCCATAGTCGGGAGGGCGCTTCAGGGAAGGAGAAACGACGTGGTCATCGCCACGAAGGTCGGGCTCCCCACTGGTGCCGGCCCCGACGAACGCGGCCTGGGCAAGAAGCACGTCAGACGTAATCTGAAGAGGTCGCTCGCCAACCTGAAGACCGACAGGATAGACCTCTACCAGATCCACCGCTGGGACTACAATACGCCGATAGAGCAAGTGCTCAGGACCCTGACCAAGGCGGTGAGGAAGGACAAGGTGGTGGACCACGTCGGCGGGTCGAGCATGTGGGCCTGGCAGTTCGCCAAGGCTCTCTACACCAGCGACAGACTGGGGCTGGAGAGGTTCAAGACTATGCAGGACCACTACAACCTGGCCTACAGGGAGGAGGAGAGGGAGATGATACCACTGTGCAAGGAAGAGGGAATCCCTGTCCTTCCATGGAGCCCTCTGGGAAGGGGATTCCTGACAGGCAAGTACAAGCGCAAATCGCAGCCGAAGAGCATCAGGTACAGGAAGGACGCCTACCTGGGCAAGAGGTACTTCCGGCCCGAAGACTTCGACGTCCTTGAGCGATTGGAGGAGGTCGCCAGGGAGAAGGGGGTCAAGCAGGTGCAGCTGGCGCTCGCCTGGCTAGTTCACAAGAGGGCAGTGGCTTCTCCGATAGTCGGGCCGACGAGGGTCGCACAGTTGGAAGATTTGGCGGAGGCCGTCGACATACATCTGAAATCGGATGACATCAAGAGGCTCGAGGAGCCCTATCGACCTCACCCGGTCCTGGGACACGAATGAATTGCACTGACTGAAGGACAAGAGCCACGGGTGGGATTCGATCCCACGACCTACGCCTCTTTGTGAGGTATACCAAGGCGTCGCTGTGGCCGAGTGTTTCTCTAACCAGGCTGAGCTACCGTGGCCCGAACCGACACCAAACGGACGCGGTTTTTAATCGTTGAAGCAGAAAGTGGAGTGCCGAGGGAGGGAGTTGCGCCTTCGGCGAAGGTTTCGCACCCTCGACCCCCAGATTTCGCATCCTAGCCCAGGATTATGAGTTTCACCCTTGCGGGCGAGCCTGGTGCCATGACTAGGCTAGGCCACCTCGGCACTGGCGCAAGAGGCCACCAATTGACGTTAAAAGACTAATGATGAAACGCCGTGTCGAGAACGGCTCTCCAGTAACGCTTATTATGAGACAATCGCTCGCGGGCCAAAGGAATTGCACCTCCCATTCCTAGACCTGAACAGCTACTACAATTTCCTCGGCACCATGATGATGGTGCTCTTCATCGCGGGACTGGTGGTGGTCTTCGTCTACGAGTACGAAGCCCTCAGGCGTTCCAAGACCTAACCCCGACCCTTCAGTTTCTCAATCACGCTGAGATTGGACACCTGCAGCACCCAGGCACCCAGCTTGGTTGACTTCGGCGAGACCCCCACCACCCTTAGCCTCTGGCCGGGCTGGATCCCCGCCATCCGCTCCGACAGGTCCCGCCATGCGACGAGCTTCATCTCGCCTGTGTCGTCTCCGATGGTGAGCTCTCCCTTCTTCACCACCGAACCATCCTTCAGGGAGACCTCTTCCACCGTTCCATGAGACAGCGCGATGACCTCTACCATGACCTGTGAAGCCTCGTCCTTCGCATCTTTCAGCTTCGTGGCCAGCGCATCCAGGGCAGGGAGGGCCGCTTCGTCGCCGACCTCAAGAGACCCCTCGGTCTTGCAGTAAAGCCTCCCGTCTGTCTCGCTGTCAGGCGTCACCACCACGACCTCATCTTTCGAAGGCTTCTTCGCCTTCGCTCCCACTTCCACCACCCAGACCTTCCCCTTTTCATCGAGGGCCAAGAGGACCGCTCCGGAAGCGAGAGGGCTCACTGCCGCCACCCTGAGCTTCGTCGGCTGAGCGCTCGTCATCGGAACGATCGCGCTTCCGGCGTCCCCGTGGATTTCATACTCGCCGTTCGTCGAGCGCTTCGACCTCACATTCGTCACGACCAGCCTCTGCCCTTTCTTCAGCTGCGGCTGGTTCGTCGGACTCCAAATGACGATTCTTATCTCCCCCTTCGCTCCTTCGCTGACCACGCCGAACTGGAAAAGGGAGCCCGGAGACCCATCTTGCCTTACGAATTCACTATAGCGGGGCTCAGAGCTCACCACACACTCGAGCGCCACGAACTGCTTCTCCTGAGAGACCTTGGTCAGCTTTTCTGTGACACTCGAAAGTGTCGGAAGCCTCGCCACCGCTTTCTCGTCGGACACACTCTCCATCCGTCCTCGTTTTCCGAGGTTCAGGTTGGGTTTCCCGTCAAGCCCCTGCTTGACGTATCCGTTGGCCACCCTCACCGCCGAGCCTACCTCAAACCCCGACTTCGCGATTTCATCTGCTTTCTCATCCCAGGCAGTCAGCTTGGCCGAGTTGCGACCGTCGAAAAGGACGACCCTGGCGTACTTCCCGGTGCCGCCGTCCTTCTTCTTGAAGCTCGCGGCCGGGTAAAGTGCGAGCAACCGCGCGACGACGGTCACATCGTTGGCGCCGATGTACATGTCCTTGATTGTCAAATCAGACGAAGCGTCGGCCTTCCGCAGGGAAACGCCCAGCTCCCCCGCGACTAGGAAGAGTGCACCCTGGTCGGTGAGATAGCCGGCCCCGACCGTCCGCTTCTTCTCTTCGATCCTTCGGATGAGCTCCTCCCTGCCAAGCTCTGGCTTGCTCTGCAGAAGTTCGCCCAGCAGGGCGTCGAAGTCAGACATGACCTAGCCTTTCGTGACCATCGAATTGGTCTCGGCAATCCCTTCTTCCAGGATGTCCAGGCCCTCGTCCAGTTCGGCCTCCGAGACCATCAGCGGCGGAATCACACGAAGCGTGTTCCTGCCCGCAATGATCACCAGAAGCCCGTGCTTGAAGCAGTAGTTCATTATCCTCTTTGCCTCCTCTTCTCCCCTCGTCTTGCTCCGCTTGTCCTTGACAATTTCGACGCCGATGAACAGGCCCATGCCTCTGACGTCCCCCACCACCTCGTACTTCTCCTTCATCTCCTGAAGTCGTTTGATGGCCTTCCCTCCGAGCCTCTCAGCATTCTCCATCAACCGCTCTGACTTGATAACCTCCAATGTAGCTATGGCCGCCTCGACGGCAACTGGGTTCGCCCCGAAGGTCGACGCGTGCTGGCCAGGCTTCCAGGTGGCCATCACCTCGGACTTGGCGACCGTTACGCTGAGAGGCAGGCCAGAAGCTATCCCCTTAGCGAGCGTGACCACGTCAGGGACTACGCCGAAGTGCTCGACCCCGAGGAACGTGCCCGTCCTTCCCACTCCAGTCTGGATTTCGTCCGACACGAAGAGGACCCCTTCCTTCCTAAGGAACTCCATCTTCTTGAAGTACTCTGGCGGAGGCACCACGTACCCTCCTTCTCCCTGGATCGGCTCGAAGAAGTATGCCGCAATCTCGTCGACGGGGACGAACTTCTCTAGATACTGCTCCTTGAAGTAGTCGACGCAGTAGTAATCGCACTCGGGGAAGGTCTGCTTCCAGGGGCATCGGTAGCAATAGGGGAACGGGAAGTGGACCACATCCTGGACGAGGGGAAGCGAGCCTTTCCTCTGGATTGGCTTGCTCGCCGTGAGGCTGAGGGCGCCCATGGTCCTCCCGTGGAAGCTCCCGGAGTGGGCGAGGAATATCGGCCGTCTGCTGTAGTTCCTCGTAAGCTTCATCGCCGCCTCGATTGCCTCGGCGCCGCTGTTCCCGTAGTAGACCATCTTCGAGAACTTGCCGGGGATTAGGGAGACGAGCTTCTCCGAAAGGTCCACCAGGTTCTCGTAGTAGAAATCAGTGTACGAGTAATGTATGAACTTCTCAGCCTGGGTCTTGATGGCTTCGACCACCCTCGGGTGGGTCGACCCCGTGCTAAGGACGGCTATGCCGGCCGCGAAGTCGATGAACTGGTTCCCGTCCACATCCTTGACCAGCGCCCCGTGGGCCGATTCCACCACCAGGGGATAGAAGTGTGATATCGAAGGCGAAAGGTACTCCTGGGTCTTCTTCACGACCTCTGTGGCCTTCTTGCCAGGGACCGTGGAGCTGACCTTGGCGAATTTCCTGGCTTTCAAGAGAACCTCGGCTCGGCCAGTATTGTGGGGCTAAAATACCTATTGAGGAATGGAGAGTTCTATCTCAAGGACTGGGAGGTTCAGCTGCCTTCCGTCCCTTGAAGTGACGTTCTCGCCGTCGATGGTGATATTCGATATCTTGACGTTGCTGATGAAGTGTTTCTTGAGCTCCTGGTAGACCTCCACCGCCATGTTGATCGCCTCTCCCCTGGCCCTGAGAACGACCTTCTTTGCGCCGCCGTTGAACATGGTTATGCACGCGGTCACGTAATTGAGGAGTGGTTTTGACTGACCGACAATTACCGTCTTTGTCTCTTCAGACATCCTGTGAGACATCCCCCGCGGTCGGGCTATAAACGCTATCCTCCGAAGCCCACTCGACCGAATCGTATTTCTGGACGAACCTGAAGGGAGGCGCCCCGATGGTCAACAAGCCCCGGGCGAGGAAGAAGACCAGCCACAGCAGGGCCTACCTGAGCGCCGGCGTGGTCGCGGTCCTTCTTATCGCGGGAACGGGATACCTGTACGTTTCAGGGACATACCCATTCGCCAGAGGCGAATCCACCACCACAGCGTCCTGTTCGCCGCTCACCCTGCCGGTCACCTACACCACCCTCTCGTCCTCCAACCCCGTCTACGCGCATTTCAACACGAGCCTGGGCAGCTTCGAGGCCGAGCTCTTCCCCGCATCGGCGCCGAAGACAGTCTCGAACTTCGTCAGCCTGGCAGACTCTGGCTTCTATGATAATCTTGTATGGCACAGAATCGAACCCAAGTTCGTCATCCAGGTCGGAGACCCCACGACCAGGTGCGGCCTCGGAGACAGGTCGACCTGGGGACAACGCGGCTCCAACGTCACCGTCCCCCTCGAAATCGACAAATCACTTCACAACTACGAAGGATACCTAGGCATGGCGAGGAGCACTGACAACAACAGCGGCAGTTCCCAGTTCTACGTCAATCTGGGGAACAACACCGCGTCCCTGGATGGGAGATACACTGTCTTCGGCGAAGTCACGGGCGGCATAAGCGTCGTCCAGGCCCTGGGAAGCGTGCCGGTGCAGACCTACGGGAACCAGAATGAACCGGTGAACCCGGTGTACATCTACAGCATCAACATTACCAGCGTCCCTTAGTCTTCAGCTGGGTCTGGCCTCGGGGCCTTCTTTGCCGACGCTGTCCGACTGTGAGCAGCAGTCTGGGGGACAGCAACAGCAGCAACACGACACCTCGTTCACCTCGTCCATGGTATGACCCCGCAGGTAGTTATTGACCGACCTTCCGCCTGTATTTTCCCCTGACTCGTTCTATGGCTCCGTAGACCAGGAGCCGCTTCAAGACACGGGACACGATCTCCTGGTGGTACCCCACCGACCTCTTGAGGGCCGAGAAACCGATTGGAGTACTGCTGGAGCAGACCGCCTCGCAGATCTGGAGCTCCCGTTCTGTGAGCTGAAGGGGGACTTCGTTGCAGGTCGGACAGGAGATGCAGCAGGCTTGCGACATTTTCCTCTGGATAATCATCTGGCAGGTGCTATTTATTGACCGACTGCCTCGAAGCCTCTGATAGGATATAAACGGAGGCAGTCCCGGCCGGTTGTTAGGGGTCGTCGGCTAGTCTGGTCTAGGCTTTCAGCCTCGGGCGCTGAAGATCGCTGGTTCAAATCCGGCCGACCCCACTTTCAAAACACCTTAAATTCGGACTGGGGCCCCTTTCTCATTCTTGAACCGGGTCATCGGCCACATCGACCTCGACTACTTCTACGCCCAGGTCGAGGAGGTTGAAAACCCCTCAATCAAGGACAAACCCGTCATCGTATGTGTCTTCTCCGGAAGGACCGAGGAGAGCGGGGTCGTCAGCACTTCGAACTACAAGGCTCGGGCGTTGGGCGTAGGGTCGGGGATGCCGATTGCGGCCGCCAAGGCGAAGCTTCAGGGCCACGACCCAGTGGTCATCAGGATGCAGCACGAGAAATATGAGGCCGTCTCCGACCGAGTCATGCAGCTGGTCGCCGAGCGCGTGGACCTGCTCGAGAAGACGGGAATCGACGAGGCCTTCTTCGACGTCTCAGCATCCACTGAAGGAGACTACTCGGCCGCGACCCAACTTGCCAAAGGAATCAAGAGCGTCCTCTATCAGAGCGAGCACCTGACCTGCTCCATCGGCCTCGGTAGGAGTAAGGTGGTCGCCAAGGTCGGGTCAGACTTCGCCAAGCCTGACGGCCTTACGATGGTGTCGCCCGAGTCGACCGAGACTTTTCTCAACCCACTCAAAGTGACCAAACTCTACGGAGTGGGGCCGAAGACTGCGGCCTCCCTCGCCGAGGTCGGGGTGAAGACTGTGGGGGACTTGGCGAGGGCCAACCCCTCCGAAATCGACCGACGCCTCGGAAGGAAGCTTGCTTCATACTTGCTTGCCGCTGCAACGGGCACAGACGCGGACCCAGTCCTGGTCGACCAGCAGCCCACGCAGTTCAGCCGCATCGTCACCCTCAAAAGAGACACCCGAGACGCAGAGGAGGCCTTCGGTCAGCTGGCGCAGGGGGTCGAGCACATACAGGGAAAGCTTTCGGCGTCCGGCAAATCCTTCAGAACGCTATCAGCCATCGGCATCCTGACCGACCTTTCCACCAAGACGAAGAGCAAGACGTTTGACACACCCATCAGCGACGCGGCCACGATCAAAGATTCGGGGCTGGCCCTCTTCAGAGACCTGGCATCTTCGGTGGACAAGGACTTCCGCCGAGTCGGCATCCGCGTCTCCGAACTCAGCGACGTCGGGGGCCAAAAGCCACTCTCCGAATTCCTGGAGGAGGCCCGGTGACACAGTGGCCGAAGAGCGGGATGAACTGAGAAAGAAGGTCGAGGAATTCGCGAAATACGGCCGCAAGTTCGAGAAGGCCCTGGACACTGTCCTGGCTGGAGGGGTCAAAGAGTGCAGGTTCGCCCCGAGTGAGAGGAAGGTCTTCACCGTCGTGGGAAAGGCGGGGGACGAGTTCATCGACCCCGAGAAGCCCTACTGCTCCTGCAGCGACTTCTTCTTCAAGGTCACCAGGGGAAGGGACGAACTCTGCTACCACCTGTTGAGCCACAGAATCGCGGCAAAAACAAACAGGGTCGACGTGGTCGAATTCAGCGATGACGAATACCTCTCATACATGTCGGCGACAATCGGGGATGTCTTCCAAGTCCTAGCCAGAAGCAGCGACTAGAGAATCCGTGCGGACAAAGGAGATAAACCGAGAGCGGGGGCGCCAGAGTCGCGCCACGGTAGCTCAGCCTGGCTAGAGCAGCTGCCTTGTAAGCAGCAGGTCGTGAGTCCAAATCTCACCCGTGGCTCGCTGTCCAGCAATTCCTCTTGACGCGCTAGGTCTAAAGCAACAGAAACTCCTGACCCTGGCCTGCATGGAATACAGGAAGCTGGGGAGGACAGGGGAGAAGGTCTCCACCATTGGGATGGGAACCTGGAGAATGGGCGTCTACAGCCACCCCGGAGAGAGATCCACACAGGTGGCGGCCCTCAGGAGAGGGATTCAGTTGGGCATCAATCTGATCGACACCGCAGAAATCTATGCGGGCGGAAGGTCGGAAGAGGTGGTGGGGGAAGCGGTCCGGGGCGTCCGCGATGACGTTCTGATCGCCACGAAAGTCTCCCCCAGCAACCTCGGCCACGACTCGGTCATCTCGGCCTGCGAAGGAAGCCTCAGGCGGCTCGATACTTCGTACATCGACCTCTACCAGGTCCACTGGCCCAACCCCAGCGTCCCCATCAAAGAGACCATGGCTGCCATGGAGGAACTCGTCCGCGCCGGGAAGGTCAGGTACATCGGAGTGAGCAACTTCACCGTCGACCAGACCGTGGCCGCCCGCGAAGCCCTGGCGAAGGAGGAGCTCGCATCCAATCAGGTGGAGTATTCCTTGCTGAACCGCAGCGTAGAGGCTGACCTGCTTCCATACTGCGAGGAGGAGCGCCTGTCGCTCATCGCCTACACGCCGATCGCCAAGGGGAAGATACCTGAGTCAAAGACTCCTAGGGCTCTTCTTGAGAAGTACGCGATGACCCCGGTCCAGCTCGCACTCAACTGGGTGACGCACAACGAACAGGTCCTGGCGATCCCGAAATCATCGAGCATCGCACACACGGAGGAAAACGTAGGGTCGGTCGCGACCCGATTCACCGACTCAGAGTACGACCTGATTTCGAAGGCCTAGGCGAGCTACTCCGTAGGGAGGGGAACAAGGCAATCGGCGCAGGTCTCGTAGACCAGCTCAAGGCTGTTGGTCGGGTTCACAGCGTTACCACACCAGATGCACCTGACGACGGCGAAGCTCTGCATCCAAATCCCACGGTGCGGGGTTCGTATTTAAGCAAGGGCAATCAACGAATCAATCTACTGCAAACGACGATGTTGGATGAAGCGCAGCTACTTCGTCAGGTGGTGCATCCGGACGAGGTCCTTCTCGAAGTGCTTGAGGTTCGCCGGAATCTTGGCATTGATCGAGTCCTTGAGCGCCAGCCCCTTGTCCCGCTTTGTCTTCCACACCTGGGCGTTGAACTCGAGTATGCCCTCGTTCATCTTTTCCGTTACGTCGAACCTCTCGGCCCTCGGCAGCCTTTCCAAATGGATGCTCTGGGTCCCGTAGATCTTCCTCCAGACGTAGTCCGTGATGTACGGCGTTATCGGAGCGAGCAGCAGCAGGATGCTCTTGACCACCTTGTGTAGCGTGTACCATGCGGCCTCCTGCTCCTCCTTCGTACCGTCTCCGTAGGCCCTGCCCTTCGCCATCTCAAGGTAGTTCGACGCGAAGACGTTCCACAGGAACTCCCTGACCTTGGTCGAGACAGTGAAGACGTCGAAGTTCTCGTAGGCCTTGGTGCACTCTTCCGTCAGCTTCCCTAGTTCGTTGAGCATCCACTTGTCCGTCCAGTTGAGCTGGGCTGTCTCCGGTTGCGGGAAGGAGCTGATGAACCTGCACGTGTTCCAGAGCTTCGTGAGGAACTTCCCGGCGCCGAGGATCCTCTCTTCGCTGAATCTGAAATCGTATCCGAGGCCCGACTCCGAGGCTCCCCAGTACCTGAAGGCGTCCGCTCCCGACCTCGTCAGCACTGGCTCGATGTCAACGAAGTTACCTAGGCTCTTCCTCATGGCACGGCCCTGTGCATCCTGTCCGAGGCCTCCTATCCAGGCGTGCTTGAAGGGCGCCCTTCCAGTCAGCTGGTAGCACTTGAGCAGGGTGTAGTAGAGCCACGTCCTGACGATGTCCTTCCCCTGCACGCGGATCGTCGCAGGGTAGGTCAGTGAATGGAACTTCGCATTCTTCAGGTACTTCGTGATGAAGAGTGGAGAAAGGCTCGAGTCCATCCACGTGTCGAAGGTCCTCGTCTCGCCGTTGAACTTGATGTTCCCGCACTTCTTGCACTTCTTGAACGGCGCTTCGTCCCTCCACGGCCTGTAGTACTTGCCTGGCTTGGGCAGGTGCGGCGTGTTGCACTTGCTGCAGTACCAGACCGGAATCTCTGTGGAATAGTACCTCCTCCTGGAGATGGGGTAGTCGGTGGTCAGCACGTCTATCCAGTCCAGCAGCACCTGCCTATGCATCGGCGGGTGGAACTCGATCTTCCTCGCGAGCCTCTTCAGCGCGGCCTTGAACTCCAGCTGCTTGAGGTAGTACTCCTCCATAGGTATGATTTCGATGGGGGTGCGGCTCCTCTCGCAGAGGGGCGTCCTGTGCTGGATCTGCTCCACCTTCACAGCCAGGCCCATCTCCTGCAGGTCCTGGATTATCTGGGACCTCGCGTCCTTCACAGGAATCCCCGCGTACTTCCCTGCGACGGCCGTCATCTTCCCGTCCAGGTCTATGGCCACCACTTCCTTCAGCTTGAACTCCCTGAACAGCATCACATCGTTGTAGTCCCCGTAGCTGCAGACCATCACCACGCCGCTCCCGAACTTGGGGTCTACGCTCTTGTGGGCCCTGACGGGCACTTCCTTGTTATAGATCGGCACCACCGCCGTCTTCCCGATCAGCTTCCTGTACCGCGCATCGCTCGGATTGACCACCACCATCTGGCAGGCCGCAAGCAGCTCGGGCCGAGTGGTCGCCACCTGGAGCTCCTGCTTCGTCTCCTTTACCTTGAACCGGTTCGTCACCAGATATGTGGGAAGTTCCTCATATTCGATTTCAGCATCAGCTATCGTCGTATTGCAGTCGATGCAGTAGTTGTTGGGCCTGTTCGCTAGGTAGATCAGCCCCTTCCTCCAGAGCTCGATGAAAGACCACTGGGTCAGAGCCCGGAATTCCTCCGAGTCCGTCCTGTACTTGCCCCGGAAATCCCCGGAAATGCCCAAGGTCTTCAGAAGGCCCACCATGTAGGCCTCCAGGTCGTCCAGCGCGTGCTTGCAGAGGTTGATGAACTCCTCACGCGGCGTCTTGCGCATCTGGACCCTGTACTTCCTCTCGGCGAATATCTCGACCGGAAGCCCGTTCCTGTCTATGCCGACCGGGTATAGGACCTGCAGCCCTCTCATCCTCGCCGCCCGGGCCATCATGTCTATCTGCGAGTACTGAGTGAGTGCACCCGGGTGCCAGGGCTTCCCCGACGGGTAGGGGGGCGGGGTGTCCATCACAAAGTTGCCATTCTTGTTGTTCTTTGGATGAAACTCAAAGATATTTTCAGTATCCCATATCATCCTCAACTCGGCTTCCAACCTGGGGTCCCAAGAGGTGGCCTCAAGCTTGGCCGAGAACTGTGGCTGCAAACGCTGTGAGCGTGCCTCTCACGGCCTATTTGAAGTTAAGACGGTTTCTGGGTCGCTGGGATAGTCCTTCGGTTGATCACCCTGTCCACCGCCTTCAAGAGGGCATAGCCCCCTATCCCGACTGCTACTATCTCCCCAGCGGCGATTTCCAGGAACATCAGCCAGAGTGGCGTATCAGTGAGGCCTGCCAGATAGCTCCCCACGATCAGGCTGACCGCGATCACCTCGGCAGCTATCGCCGCTACCCAGGCTCCCGTAAACCTCCTCCTGCCTATGTACAAGGCAAGGGCTGTCGCAACGAAGTTTGCTATCGTCCCGCCTATGATGTCGACCCCGCCAAAGGGACTGGCGTAGAAGTTCCCGACAAGCACCCCCAAGGTGAGGCCTGCCACTGCGGCCGGTCCGAACAGGATGGACAGCGGGAGGAGCACGTCGGCGATTCGTACCTGGATGGCCTGGAAGCTTATCGGAGCGAAGAAGACTACATCAGCCGCATATAGAGCAGCAAGGACGGCGGCAAGCGCAACATCCCTCGTTTTCGACGGTTTCTTTCTTGTTTCCACTTCCTCCAACTCCGGGATTTCTATGGCGGATCGGGTGGAGGTCACTCACCCGCCTTGCCGGCAGGCCCCTATTCCAGCGATTTAAGCGATTACAAGAAACGGGCTTCCAACTCTGCCGCGTCCTCAGCCGTGATCTCCCAGTCGCTCGCGCCGGCGTTCTCGACAACATGTCCTGGCGAGGACGCCCTCGGAATCGGGAAGACGTTCTGCTTCCTGGCCAGCCATCTGAGCGCAACCTGCGCTCGGGTCTTTCCGTACCTAGCCGAAACCCCATCCAGTCCAGAGTTTGAAACGAGCTTCCCGTGCCCCAGCGGATAGTAGGCAAGGAGCGCGATTCCTTCTCTTTCGCAGTAGGGGAGTATTTCACTCTCGATGTTCCTGTGGATCAAGCTGTAGTCCAGTTGTACAGCACTGAGCTGTGACTTCGGGAGGGCGGCGTTCGCCTCTTCCACTTGCGTCAGGTTGAAGTTGCTCACTCCGATGTGCATCAACTTGCCGGCCTCGACCAGCTCTTCCATGGCAGCCATGGTCTCTTTGATGGGGACGCTGGGGTTGGGCCAGTGGACCTGGTAGAGGTCGATGTACGAAGTATCGAGCCGCCTGAGGCTCTTCTCGAACGACCTGATCAAGGCGTCCCTGTGTAAGTGGTTCGACCAGACCTTGGTCGCCAGGAAGACGTCCTCTCTCTTCCTATGCCTGATTGCTTCCGCAACCAGTGGCTCAGAGCCGTAGATCTCGGCTGTGTCCACGAGCGTGATCCCCGCATCCAGTCCCCCCTCGACGGCCTTCACCTTCTCGCCGCCCCCCCTCTTCCACCCAAGGAAAGACGTCGCAATCCAGAGCGGGTCGTAGTAGGTCCCCATCCCGACCTCGGAGACCTTCCGTCCTGTTCTCGCGAAATCTTTCAGCTTCAACTATGCCTCGTCCGAAGTCGCTGGTATCTATTGCTTAAGAAAAAACAGGCCCGGCTGCCTGCCAAGCCCCAGACGTGCTCCGTACAACCGATTGCTACGGCTGAGCTCGCTTGGCCCCCTTCGGGCTGGGGGCCGCCTCCGCGAGGAGGACCTCCTTCGGTAGGAGGGAGTAGATGTCCGGGTGCTCGGCCTTGATCGTCGAGAAGGTCGGGGGCAGGAGGCCGTTCCTCCGGGCCCTCCTGACGTTGTATTCCACGAAGCGCTTCAGGTCCCTTGTCTCTCCGCCCACCGACACGAAGGCCCTTATCTTATCAATCGCCTCCACGTCGTCCACCTTCTTGACGTTGACCAGATAGGGTGCGAGGACGAGCCAGACGAGCCGGTGCCTACCATCCGTGACCGGATGCTTCAGCAGGTCTTCGACGTAGAGGTACCCCTTCCCGGTCTTAGGCCTCTGGGCCGGCACGTACTGCATGACCTTACCCTTGGCTTCGAGAAGCTGCTTGGGGAACGGAGCCCGCCTCAGGTTCTTGACTCCCTCCGCCACCACTGCCTGTGCGCAGTCCCCGAAGAGGTCGTTGAGGAGGTTGTCGCTGACGAAGACAACGCCGTCTTCGAGGGCCTGCCTGGTCAGCTTCCACTTCGGCGACTTCGCCAGCTCGAACTTCGAAACCAGGGAAAGATATCCCTCGAAGGGCACCGAGTACCTCGGCCGACCGTCCCCACCGCCAGCCTCCTCGAACTTTCCCCCGAAGCACTCCGACATGACGAACACCTTCTCCCTCGGCCCCTCCCGCATGAAGTACTGCTTCGCCAATTCCGCCTCCTTCTTGGAGAACCTTGAAGCAAGCACCGAGTCCTGGCTCGCGACCAGGGCCGAGGCAAAGAAACTCGAGAACTCGATCAGCCCGGACATATGCGGTTCGTACCTCACCCTCCCGAGGGCGCTCAGAAGCCTGTTCTCAGTCTGCTCCAGGACTTCGCGGCTGGCCAGCCCCTCCTCGACGGGAATGGCTTCGAAGAACTTCCTCGATTTCGGGGCGAAGGGGTACCTGAGCTCCAGGTCTGACAGATGGGGCCCTCCGTGTGACAACTCTCTCTGAAGGAACAGAGCACTCAGGCTCTTTAAGGCTCTCGTTAGCTTCTCTTGGCAGTCGATATGATGGACAGGACATCCCTGTCGTGGAGGACGTAGTTGGTCGGGAGGTGCAGGCCTGTCCTAACGTCAACGGCGTACACCAGGCCCTTGACCAGGTCCGAATGGACGGTCCCTGCGAGCTCTTCCACCGTGGACCCCGTCGGCATCAGATAGACGTCGGGCAGGACGCGTCCATGTTTGTCCGTCAGCTTCTCAGCGTCCGCCACGGGATAGATCGCGTTCATCTTGAGCAGCTTGAAGACAGCGATGTTGAGCGCGAACTGCACCCCGGTCCTGAGGTACTCCCCGAAAACCTTCCGCCTGATATAGGCCAGGGCGCTCCTCTGGGCGTCATTCAGGTCCTGGGGCTTCAGGATCTCAAACCTCTCCTCCCCCGGCACGTATTTGATCAGCTTCTTCGCCTCGGCCCGCCTCAGGGTCAGCTCCGCCTCTCCGCTCGTCGGCACGACTATCAGGCCCTTGTACTTCTCCCTCAGATTCTGGAAATTCTCCGAAGCGAAGGGCAGGTCCATCTTGTTCGCTATGACCAGGGTAGGCTTCGAGAACTCACGCAGCGACCAGCAGAAGCCCTGGATGTCCTTCTCGTTCCACGAGTCGAAGGCCTTGTCGCCTAGCACGACCTCGTTCATCGCCATCACGACGTGCTCCTTCCTGACCCCTATGCCCCGCATCACCTCCTCCACCGCCGTCGGCACGCCATATCCCGGAGTCTTCGAGAGCTTGGAGATCTTCGGCAGGTTCGCGGTGAACAGTTTGGTGTACCAGAGCACGAGCTCGAGCTCGACGTCCGCCAGGTCCGCCATCGGGTCGCCGGTCCCTGGCTCTGAAATCTTCCCGTCCTTGTCGACGCTCCCCGACGCGTCCACCACATGTAGCAGCGCGTCCGACTGCGCCGCCACGCTGAGGAACTGGTTTCCCAGGCCTTTGCCCATCCAGGCGCCTTTGATCAGGCCGGGCAGGTCTGTCACCTCCACCGGAACGAACCTCCACCCGTCGTCGCATCTGGAATTGGCGGGGTTGTCCAGGACCCCGAACTCCTTGTGGACGCAGGGCGTCACCGCGCTGGCTATCCCTGTCTCCGGGGTCTTCGTGGTGAACGGATAATTGGAAATCTCCCCCGACAACAGCGTCATCGAGTTGAAGAGCGTCGTCTTTCCCGCGTTCGTCTTCCCGATGAGCCCGATTCTTATCATCGGTCTTGGTTTTGGCGCAGGCCGTCCTACTTATACTTGAAAGACCCGTTCGCCGAATCCAGCGAATCCTATCAGGGAGACGGAACCGACCGCCACGCTCGCTGTGCCTCGTACCAGAAAGCGGCGGCCGAGAAGACCAACGCGGCAGAGAACCACCCGAGTACGGGGAGCAACTGGAAGTACGGGTAGGCCACCACAGTCAGGTAGGCTGCGAAGACGCTGGTGAAAACGGCATAGAAGATGAACCTCGGCACGATGAGCGTCCCTACCCTCAGGAAGTCCCTCATCACGTCGACCTTGACTTCATTCACAACCTCGTACTCGCCATTGTTCTCGGCTACGAGTCCCAGCTCCCTCAGTTTGTTCAGGTGGTACTGGGCAAGCGAGGGGTTAGACATCAGAAGAGCGCGCTGTACCTCCCTGACCCCAACCTTCCTCTTCTTGATGGCGTAGACGTACACCCTGAGAGTGTTCCCCTTCAGCTCCGCGTCCACCATCCCTGAGGTCTTCTTCTCTGGCGGGGGTGGAGCGGGCTGACTCAATGAAACGACCGGGTACCGCACCCAGGCACTCCACGTTCAAAAACGTTGGTTGATAACCTCATGATGCACTGGTTGAGACGTGGAAATCAAAATCAAGGCAGCGGCCTACGGAGTCGTCGGCCTAGCCTTGGCTGCCGTCATGATCTTCTCTGGAGCCACTCTTGGCGTCCTGGGTCCGACGGGGGCCCTGAACGTTGGTTCTCCAGGCTCGGTCTCGATTCTTCTTACTGACCCGCCGACCGTTCCCGAAGGGGTCTCGGCTGTGTACATCTCATACTCGAACCTGGCCCTGCACCTCACCACCCTCGGAGACAGCGGGTGGGTGAACGTCGAGGGGCACGGCACAATCGACACCATGGGCCTAGTCAACCTGAGCCAGACGATTTCGACCGGGAACGTGCCGAGCGGCAGGTACAACCTCCTGGAGTTCAACATAACCTCGGCGAAAGTCAAGTTCCTCGGGACGAACTACTCCGCTACGGTGAACAGCGGGAAGCTGATGGTCCCGATCATCGGGGGCCTCGAGGTCAACTCCTCTACAACTGCAGCAGCGCTGGTGGACATACAGCCGACGGTCCTCAACCTTGGCAACGCATCCAACCCGAATTTCGTCATAACGACGGGAGCCAAGGCCTTGCAGCTCCCACAGGGCGAAGTGGTCCAGTCGCTAAAGCACGTGGGTCATCAGTCCTCCATGGAAGGGCAGGACTGGTTCCACTCCTTCGTCTCCAACCACTCTGACAACCTTACGATCAGCGGACTATCACTCTCGACCCACTCCTTCTCCTTCTCTGCTTCCAACCCCGGCACCGATTCCATAGTCATCCGAATGGTCATCCTGACCGCTACCTCTCCCGGAGAGAGGTCTGGGTCGGCGCTCGCCTCTGTCGGCAATTCTGTTGTCTTCGCTGTCGGGTCCGACGGCTCGTTGCACCTGTTGGGCGCGGGCTCCATGAATAGCAACCACGGCGAAGGCAACGAAAACGACGCCGTCGACTCTGCCCTTTCCTCAGACGGCTACCAGCTCACCGGGGGCGCCTCAGCCACCTTCACCTACTCGGGGACCATCGCTTCGATGATGTCGTCGGGAGGAATCTTGAGCGGGGCGACCTATTACGTCGTCATCATGGGCTCGCACACTCTCGCCCTAGAGACCGTGAAGTCTTCCTAGTCAGTTCGTTCTGTATCTAAGCAGCGCCGCAACTCCGCCGAAGCTCTTGAACATGCTCCCCTCCTCAGTCCCCGACGAGATCACCTCGACCTTCGAGCCTACCTGGTAGGCCGTCTCCTCGAGGACGTCAACCAGGTCCCTCTCGAGGAGGTCGTAGTCGGTCGCTCCGCACTTCGTGCATGCCGCGGAGATCAGCTCCTGCTTCTTCTGCACCTTCCCCGACCCCAGGGTCACCTCCGCCTTGACCATGCCGCACTTCCTGCACTTCGCCTCCACCCTGACCGTGTCCACCGCGTCCGATACCAGGACGACCTCCACGTTGGCTTTGCTCATCGCGTCGAAGACCCTCGGGATCCCGTACACCGCCAGCCCTCCCGGCCTGTTCACCTCTGACAGGAACTTCTGCACCAGCTTCTTCTCCTCCACGAGCCGCACATCCTTCAAAGTATCCGAGGCTTTTTCGACCAACTCCCTCACTCCCTCCCTGCCGGAGTATCCGAGGTCTATGACCGCCAGCACCTTGTTCTGCAGCTCGTAGTGCAGGAACCCTCCCTTGAGGAACTCCTCCTTTGTGGGCCCCGGTCCTCCCACTATCATCCCCGTGACCTTGGCACCCTGGATGAAGACCCTGGTGGCGTGCTCCGATACCCTGTGGTAGTAGTAGGTGAGCTCCATCTCCCTGCCCCTCTCGTATCTCCTTGCCGACTGCCCTCCCTTCCTCGTCTTCCCCGAGATGCCGGAAGTCAACACGTCGGGAATCTCCAGGCTGTCGCCGCTCAATATCCCCAGCCCCGCCTCGCTTGCGTCGATCGCAAGGATCCCGAAGACCTTGTCTTCCCTCAACATGTCCTTCAGCCAGTCGAGGTGGAAGTGGTCGTCGCACATGTACAGGTACGCGGTGACGGGCTTCGGCGGCACAATCTCGTAGAGGTTCACCACTTCGCTCCCCGGACCGTTGGTGGGGAGGGCACCGGAGAATATCACCAGCCCAGTCTCAGGCGCAGTCCTGTACAGCTTGAGCTTCTGCATCGTCTTGGTGAGTGCGTCCTGCACGTGGTTCCTGGTCGTGTCCGACTTGATGTTGCCAGCCGTCCCCCACTCCTCCCGCAGGTTGGCAATGACCTCGTGAATGGGCTTCTTCGGGGGCACGTAAAGGGACACCAGCTCGGTCCCCCTCCCTTCCTTGGACGCGAGTTCGGAGATGAGCTTCCTGACCTTGTATAGCCTGACCGAGTCGGGTTTTGTAGACAATGCGGAGCTACCTCTGCGTCAGGCCGAAGTGGCGGACGCGGAACGGGAGGTAGCAGACATTGGAACGGTAAAATGACCCCTCACCCATTTATAAAACCTATCGCGCAATGAAACCGCGAAAGGGAGAGTTGACCAATTGAAGACAGTGCTCAGGATCGGTGGGTCGGTGCTGAAGTCTCCGCCCGACGCGAAGATCGTCGACGCCTACGCAGAGGTCGTCTCCGACCTGAACTACGAAGGGCACTCGGTCGCGGTGATTGTCGGGGGCGGCACAGTATCAAGGGAGTACATCAAGTCCGCAGAGCAGATGGGCCTGTCACCCTACCAACAGGACACCATCGCTATACACGCGTCAAGGCTGAACGCCCGCCTGGTGGCCATGAAGCTGGGCGGAGTAAGCTCGGTCCCCACGTCCATAGACGGCATGCTTCAGAGGCTCGCGAGGAACAGGGTGGCCGTGATGGGAGGACTGAAGCCGGGCATCACCACCGACACCGTGGCCGCGATGGTCGCCCAGAGGTGGAGGGCCGACCTCCTCGTCAAGGCCTCGGACAGAGACGGGATCTACACCGCAGACCCGCGGACCGACAAGAAGGCGAAGAAACTGGATCAGATCTCCTACGAGAAGGTCAAGGAGATCCTCGGCGGAGAGCACAGGCCCGGAATCCACAGCATCGTCGACCCGGTAGCCGTCAACCATCTCGTAGAGTCGAGGATCAGGCTGGTGGTCCTGAACGGGGCCGACCCCAAGGGAGTCCTGAAGGCCGTCCACGGCGAAAAGATAGGAACACTTGTCACCTGAAGGCGGTAGGCCGGGCAGAGGAATCTCCATTTGACCAGTCCAATCGTCTACATCGCCCTGGTGGCCGCTATCTTCGTCGCCTTCTGGTCATCCCTCATCGAGGCGACCTACCTGACGCTCCGCCCGTTCTCCCTGAGCTCCTCCATCGGCGGCGGCTCGAAGAAAGCGGCCCAGGCACTCGAAATCGTGAACGAGAAGACGAGGCTGGTAAGCGTGACCACGTTCATCGACACCGTCTCCAACGTCGTCCTTGCTACGACAATCGGTCTGGTATTGTCAGATTATTTCGGGCCCATCGGTTGGGTTTACAGCGCTGTCGCGGGCTCTTTCGTCATCATGACGCTCGTCTCCCTACTTCCCAAAGCCATCGGAATCGAGAACGCCCTGAGGATGTCGATACTGCTGGCCCCAACCTCAAAGGCGTTGACGAGCCTGTTGGCACCTATTGCGGTCCCTATGACAACCTTCGCACGGTGGCTTTCCGAAAGGCTGGTCGGCAAGCCTGGGTACAAGGAGGTGGACCTCGCCTCGGAGTTCGAGGACGTGGTGACAATGCTCGAGAAGGCCGGCCATATCGAACCTGACGCGGGCAGGCTCCTCAGAACTGCCTTGGCTTCCTCGAAGAACACGGCGATGGACGCCCTCACTCCGATCGAGGGCATAGTTTCGATAGAGAGCAGCGCGACAATACTTGACGCAGTGAAGGCCATGGGGAAGACCAACCATCCGAGGATGCCGGTCTACGACAGCAAGAAGAAGACATACGTAGGGGCGGTCACCTTCCGAACCATATCGAAGGCCATGGGCAGGGAGCTACTGGACGCCAACATCGGAAACTACATGATCCAGCCGGCCAGCGTCGACAAGGACGACGGCCTGGCCTCGGTCATGGAGAAGATGCAGGACTCTGGCACCACCATCGCCTTCGTGTTCGACGGCGAGCGCATGGTCGGCATGATCACCCTCTCCGACATCATCGAACAGATACTGGGCGTAAAGGTCTGAGAAGAGTCTTCTATTTCCTGGGAGACGCCAAGGAGTTCAATTCGTCGAAGCCGACCGCGCCCTCTACCAGAGTCTCATAGGTCCCTTTCTCCATGACCTCCTTGGCAGCACGCTTCAGCAGGCCCATCGTCGCGTAGGACGCGCTCGGACCGAAGCTCACTCTTGCGACCCCCAGCCTCACGAGCTCCGATATCGGCGGAAGCCCCTTCCTCACCATCACGTTGACCGGGAAATCTACCGCGTCCACAACTTCTTTTATCGAGGCGCCGTCGACGAGTCCCATCGGGTAGACGCAATCCGCACCGACATCTCTGTAGGCGACGCATCTTCTGATCGCCTCATTGAGCCTCGACCGTTCATCTCCGGGAGCGAATCTGTAGGCGTCTGTGCGGGCGTTAATCACGAACGGGACTTTCATTGACGAGCCGAGCGCTTTCAGGACCTTCAACTTCTCGACCTGCCTTTCAACGGGGACCAGTTCCTTGGATGCGTGAACGAAGTCTTCGATGTTTATCCCCACCGCTCCTGCCTGGACGACCTTCTCGACCATTGAGGACACCTGGTTGGGGGACTCGCCGAAACCCCCGACGACGTCAGCGCTCAGCGGCACAGTGAGCGTGCCCGCAATCCGCTTGATGGCAGAGAGGAACTCATCCTTGTCGATGACCTCCCCGTCAGGGTAGCCCAAAGAGACCATCATCCCCGCGCTCGACGTCGCGACTGCGGGGAACCCCGCCTCCTCGAACATCCGGGCGCTCGGCACGTCCCAGCCGTTGGGAAGTATCAGGATCCTACCCGATCGATGGAGATTCCTGAAAGTCTCTGCTTTCTCTGCTTGGTCCTTCAAGATGGCCTTGGGACTCATCTATCGAGTTAAACCTTCATTTCAGGGGCTCCTTCATGTCCCTGGAAATCAAGCCCCACCGGGCCAGCTACTTCGGTCTTCGCCTGTCCCTACTTAGATTGCCCATAAGGGGGCCGAGATAACTGTGGGCCTTCAGCACCTCATGAAGTCTCTGTCCTAGATTGGTCTTCACATATTGAACTCTCCCATCTTGCGTCTCCGCCCTAATCAGGTTGCATTGCGAGAGGTAGTCCACCCAGTCGTTCAGAATCGCTTCATTCCCAGCAATCCTGAGGAAATCCATCCGTTTCGCTCTGCCTGACCCTTCGTCTATCTTGTTTAGATATTGGAGAATCTTCTCGGAGACACGCGGGAGAGAGGACGACTCGTCCACCCCCTCAACTTAGTTTCTTGGCTGATTCGTATAGTTCGGAATACTTCTTTCGCAGTCCAGAGTATTTTGTTCGATATCGCACGCCCGTCAAGGATGTCAGGGCTCCAACCCCTAGCATGAAGCCCGCTATCAGTCCAAGACCGGTGGACAGAGTGAACCCCACTTCGCGCGTGGTGAGCGACCCCCACACGAATAGCGGCACGAGAGCGAATGCCACAAGAGCAAAACCAAACGACATCCGTGAAGCGGACTTCCAAAGCGAGACTCCCTCGAGCAAGTCCAGCAGCATGTCCTTCACGTCCCTCTTCAACACGCCATAGACCTCGGCCAAATCCTCGAATTTCTCTTCGTCGACGCTTTGTTCGGTCACGAATGCCAGGATATCACTCCGCTGATTTATGTGATGCGGATGTTACCTTGGCCTAACGTCTGGACAATCTGTTAAGTATTCTCTGGGTGTCTGCAAGGTCCAGCTTGAATCCGCTCCCGGCAATCCTGCAGCTGGTCTCGCCGAACACGGGGCCGAGTCTCGAGAACCTCGTCTTTGATCCCACGTACTATGGATTGACGGCCCTGATTATCATTGTCGCAGTGGCTGCCGCCGTATTCGGCCTCAGAATGAGGATCAAATTCACCGACCACGGACTGAGGACTCGAGCCACCGGCACAGGACTGGCTGCCTTTGGCTTTGCGATGATCTTCGTCGCCACGACTTCCTTTTTGGCACTCGACAGGGCCGCCCTGCTCGGAGGTTTCCTCTATCAACAGGCGCAATTCGTAGTTGTGTACGTCGGGGCAGCGATGATGCTCTATGGAGTGACCAGGACTGTGTTTCCTGAGGCGGACGCCGGCTTGGAGACTCAGCGCGCCGATCGCGAGAAAAGATTTCTGGCAGCTCTATGGATTGCATTCGTGGTTTCCGTTGTAATAGCTCTCACGTACTTGTTCAACCCGTCAACATACACCGTGACCGTTTCGGGAGGAACGCAACGCGTAGCCCAAGAGGGGATATTCTACCTTCCGCCCTTCGTCATCTTTGTTGCAGGTGCGGTGGGCTTGCCTGTCTTCGCTCTGAGGCACAGGGATTCCTCGATCCGAAGGCACGCGATTTGGTTCGGCCTGTTCTTCGTTCTGGAGCTCTTTGGAGTCCTTAGAGAATCCACGCTGATACCGTCCGCTGGCGACCCATTCGTAGACCTCCTCGTGGCCTTCATCCCGTTCACTGCTGGAGGGTTCTGCCTTTTCGCGAGTGCCCTTAGCCTGCGTCCGACCGGGCTTCCCCCCTCGAACCAGGTTGCGGCCGGCTCTGGGTTAGCCTAGAACACTCTTCAGTTAATCGACTTACCCGCAAAGAACACCAGATGTCTCAAGTGCGGAAACATGAAGGCCAAATCGTCCAACTCACCAAAAACTGCTAGGCTATATCCGCCCAAGATACTCCAAAGGCATATCTTCATCCAAGTCTGACCAAGGGGGTAAGAGGATGAAGGCAAGCGAATTCGCAATAGCGTTCGTCATTATCTTGGTGGCTGCCTCAGTGATAGGAGGAATGCTATACTACTTCAGGAATGCTCCTGCGACCCAGACGGTTAGCGAGACAACCCCGAACGCAAGAGCGACTACGTATTCGACAGAGGGATTCCAAGAAACAGGAAGCGTATCTTCGGTAGATTCAGGGGGAGGACACTATTCAATTCCAAGTGTCGCGTTTGGAAATCCGCTATTGATAGAACTGACCTCCAGCCAACTTTCTCTGGTTCAATACGGGGAGGACTTTGAGGTCAGAGTGACATACACTCCATCGCAACAAACGATGCTTGAGGCGATGGGGAAGGTTATCGACGTATCCTCTAACGGGGGTTGCCCGACCCCGAGTTTTGTCTATTTCCCACAGCCGTGCACCTCCGTTGCTCTACTGGATGCGAATGTCTCGAACACCATACCCGGCGCTTGGAACCCGAAGGTGGGGGGTCAAGTAGTCCTTTCCTTGGCACCCGAAACTTCGACTCCGTTGATTGCCATAACGGGAATCCAATCCAGTGTTTCAACCACCGAGTCTACAGTGGGATTTGTTAGCCCCGCATGCCTTGCACAAACTATCATCTATGGAACGGGCGCCGGATACATCTGTGTCTTCAAAGCCTCAGGACAAGCCTTGATGATAGGACTCACGTATTCCCACCCGCAACCTTCTAATTCACTTCCTCTTGTTTCTATTACTGAGAGCGATTCTGGTTTCTCGGTCTCCAGTTTCCAAACCACCTATTCGATCTACGGTGATGGTATGGAAACACTAACTCTCACATTGCCCACCACAGATTTCATCGGGAACATTCACCTGCATTTCATATTCTCTTGATGTTTTTCCGTCCAACACCACCAAAACTGCCTGGTTCAAATCCGGCCGACCGGTGACATCATCCATGAGTCGGAATGGTAGCCGACCTTTAACCCCTAACGTTTGCGTATACACACTGAACGCACAATCATCTCAAATCCCACCGTGCCCTCTATGACCGCCTGAAAATCCGAGAGTTGGCCTTGGGTCTTGGCAAGATTCCTTACGGCCGTAAGGATGCGGGGGGTGGGATTTGAACCCACGAACCCCTAAGGGACGGGATTTCCCTTCCGAAGCATGGCTGGATCTTGAGTCCCGCACCGTTGACCAGGCTTGGTTACCCCCGCGCCGAAGGGTCCAGCTCCGGTTCCGATAAAGAAGCTATTGTCCGAAAAGGACCTCGCACGATCGGCCCAACGAAGAAGTTCTCCACTCTAGGATTCGGTGCGCTTCCGCCTTGGTTTGTTTTCCTGCGCCTTCTTCTCTACCCTCTTCCCGATCCAGGCTTCGTAGGCATCCTTCTCGTTCGGCACGACTCGCCTGCCCTTCTCGGGCTGCGTCGCCTGGGTCTTCAGCCACCCTTCATAGACATCGACCGGGAGCTTCGTCTTCTCAATCCTGGATGACTCTCTCAATTCCTCTCAACCTCCACCACGGCCTCCTTCCGTATAAGCTCGACGAGGCAGATGAGGCAACTCTTCGGACTAGCTGGCGCAGTTCTCAGTGGCCGGCATCATGCATCGCTTCCTTCATGGCCTCGACCTTCTCCTTCATCAGCGCGAGGGCCTCTCCGAGCTTCCTGCACCCTTCCTCCTCTCGCGAAAGCGCCGCCTCAAGGTCGCTTATCTTGCTCGGAGCGCTTTCGAGGTCTCGTGTTATCTGTCCAAGCGGGGAGTAGTCCAGCCTCCTCGGCATCCCTGAGAAGAGTTCCCGCTGCACCTGGTTCATCTCGCTCATCTTCCTCTCGTCGGTGGCCGCGAGCCAGGAGACCTCCCTTCCTGCCCTCAGACTTTCGTAGAGCTGGTCCTGGAGGCTGACGTAGGCTTCCCAGTACTTCATCCACGCCTCGTTGAACGAATCGAAGATCTCCTTCAGCTTCTCATCGCGGACCCTCGAAGTCGAAGACATTACATCGAAAACCCCAGAATCCCCACTAATATGGTTTGGACGTGCCCTTATTAGGGCCGAGAAAACGAACCATCCGTGAACCAACTACAACCAGAGTCGTGCGTAACCCATCGAATCAGGCTCCAGCAGGACGGCGACTCCACCCACCTCATCTGCCCAGTCTGCGCACAATTGAGCAACCAAGAGATGCAACGAAGAAGGTCCAGAAGGCGTTAGTTCCATGAGAGCATCCAGCCAGCAGCCGCAGCAGTCCCAGAAGCTCCCACAACGGCTCCCCCAGGTCTGCCCGAAGTGCGGGTTAGTCGCACACCTGTACAGGACGCCACGGGGCCTAAGATGCGGAGATTGCGTCAGGACCATGGACTCCTCCGGCCTTGGCTTCAGGTAACGGCCACGGGTCCCAGCGGACGCATCCTTAGAAACCCGCACAGCGCGAGGCCAGACTGAGAGTTCTACATGCCCTTGAAAGCCACGATAGTCACTTACCCCGACGAGTTCTCCAAAAGAGAGGTCCAGGAATTGGCCAAGGCCGCTGGCTACTCGGTCGAGGCGGTCCTGACCCAGAAGCAGATAATCAAGTCCGGCTACGGGGTCGGGGTAGGAAAGGCCGCCGAGCTCTTCGAGCTCGTCAGCGACAACGGGTCCGACACCCTGATCATAGACGAGACCCTCAGCTCGTCCCAGGCGAACAACCTCGCCAAGGTGACCCACGTGGAAGTGATCGACCGGGAAAGGCTCATCCTCAATATATTCGCCCTCCGGGCCGCGACCACCGAAGCCAAGCTCCAGGTCCAGCTCGCGGAGCTCCGCTATGAAATGCCCCGGGCGAGAGACGTCGTGCGCTTCTCGGTGAAGGGCGAAAGGGCGGGGTTCTCAGGCATGGGGGAGACCGCCGTCGACATCAAGTTCAGGGCCCTCAGGAACAGGATGGTGACCATCAGGGCCAAGCTCGCCAGCGCCCGTTCTAACAGGGTGACCCAGAGGAAGGAGAGGCTGAGGATGGGGGACCCGCTCGTCTCCTTCGCAGGCTACACCAGCAGCGGAAAGACCACCCTCTTCAACAGGCTCGCCTCCGAGACCAAAGAGGAGTCCCCCAAGCTCTTCACGACCCTCACCACGACGACCCGCGCCATAACGAGGCCCGGCTCGAAGGGGAAGGTCATGCTCTCGGACACCGTGGGTTTCATCTCAAGGCTCCCCACCTACCTTGTCGAGTCGTTCAAGTCGACCCTGGAGGAGCTCACCTACGCCGACCTAGTGCTCCTCGTGGTGGACGCGAGCGAAGACCCCGAGAGCGTCGCCATCAAACTCGGGAGCTGCAAGGACATCCTGGGTCAGCTGGAAGTCGACCCGAACAAGGTCCTCCTGGTCCTCAACAAGGTGGACCTGGCCCAGGGCCGGGTCAGCGCCATCCCTGCGGATGGCCTCTATGAGGGGTTCTCGACTGTCGCCACCTCGGCCACACGGGGGGACGGCATGAGACAGCTGAGGAACAGGATATTCGAACTGACCAGAGAGAAGGCCCGGGCCCTGAAAACAGCCTCCTAGGAGCCCGCCAGACCTGAAAACGAGGTTCGCCCTTTATATATAAGTGGCTCGGAACATCATTAGAAATATCCGTATTTCGCCTTATTGGTTTAACATGTCAAACAGCACAAACTTTTCGCGGCTCCTCAAGCAGGAGAGGAGTTCGGACAAGTGCCCCAGGTGTGGGAAGAACCGCATGGTCATAGACGGCACTGGGTCGGAACTGTACTGCAGCGACTGCGGGCTGGTTGTCAAGGAGAAGATCATAGACTCAGGTCCCGAGTGGAGGTCCTTCTCCAGCGACGAAAAGGGGGACCGCAGCAGGGCCGGAATCCCCACATCGATCGCCATCCACGACATGGGGCTGGCCACGGTCATCGGAGGCCTCAACAAGGACGCTTCTGGCAGGTCACTCTCCGGGTCCATGAAGTCGACTGTGGAGAGGCTCCGGACCTGGGACAGAAGGAGCCAGGCCCACGAGTCCACCGACAGGAACCTACGTCAGGCCTTCAGCGAACTGCGCAGGTTCTCGGACAAGCTCACGGTCTCAGAAGCGGTCACTGAGAAGGCCGCGTACTTCTACAGGAAGGCTCTCGAAAGGAACCTCGTCAGGGGCAGGTCCATCACTGCGATCATCGCGGCTTCCCTCTACGCCGCCTGCAGGGACTGCGAAGTCCCGCGGACTCTGAAGGACATCGCCGCCGTCAGCAACGTGAAGAAGAAGGACCTCGCCAGGTCCTACAGGCTCCTGCACAGGGAGATGGACTTCAAGATGCCCGTGGCCGAAGCCACCAGGTGCGTCTCAGGCATCGCCTCCAGGGCGAAGATGTCTGAGAAAACCCAGAGGAGGGCCCGGGAGATTCTGCTTAGGGCCAAACAGATAGGGATTTCGGCGGGAAAGGACCCCATGGGACTCGCAGCTTCAGCTCTCTACGTCGCCTGCACCCTTGAGGGCGAGGAGAAAACTCAGAAGGACGTCGCCGAGGCGGCGGGCGTGACCGAAGTCACAATCAGGAACAGGTACAAAGGCCTCCGCGAGGCTCTCGGAATCTAGGGCCCGCCAAACACCTCAGACAACCTACGCCGAACCCCGTCTTCTAGTGCTGAATCGTTGCCACTCGGCTGCTCTTCCTCAACAGCCTGTGTGAAGCGATCTCGATGATGATGTTGCAATACCGCGCCAGTTGGGCGAACTGCGACGCCAGCACCCTCGCATAGCCGTACTCCCCAGAATCCAGCATCTCGCGCGTGATCTCCCTTTCCATCCTGAGGGTCTCCTCCACCAGGGCCGAGGACCTTCCGATGGTCCTGATGTCCGGAGTGAGCAGGCCCTCCACAGTCGTGTTGAACGCTTCCCCCGCCTTCTCTGCCAGTTTCCGTATGCCCTCGACCACATCCGCGTCCATCTTAGTCCCCTTCCCCCTTAGCCGGGCGAGCTCCTCGGCCACGTCTAGGATGATCCCGCCGATCTCGTCCAGGGTCTTGGCGCTGACCCTGTCTCCCGACGCGTGCAGCGGTGATTCGATCCCTATCTCCGCCGAAAGCTCCCTCCTATTCAGGGCGACCAGCAGCTGCCTGACAATGAGCCAGTAGAGTTCGTCTATCTCGTCCTGGACCCTCTTCACGTCGTTGAGGCTCCCCGTGTTCTTCAGGTCCAGGGCCTCCACCACGTTCTCTAGGCTCCTGGAGACGAGGATCTGAAGCCTCTTGATCAGCGAATCGACCGGGAACTTCGTCGGGTCGGTGAAGCTCTGGGCGACGATGTGCCTGTCGTCCGACTCCACCACTTCGAGTCCCCGAAGGCGCTTGACCGTCTCGAGGGCCTTGTCCGCCCTCGTCCTCCCGAGGGGCTCTCCGCTCGCGACCTCTATGGTGTCGTAGCCCAGCGCATAGCACCCGATGATGAGCTTCGTGAGCATCTCATCATCCTGCACCAGGTCCGCCTTGATCGTGGCCCTGCTCGACTTCTCCGCGCTGGTCGCAGGTATCAGCCTGAGGGTCCCGTCCGCATCCTCCCTGAAGAGCAGGCTGTCCCCCTGCTTGAGGTTCAGGTCCTTCGCGAACTCGCTCGGTATGGAGACCGACAGCGTCGAGTACCCGACCTTCTGCACCTTCCTTAGCTGGTCCAATGTCTCCACCTATGGTATTTACTATATATACTATAGTCTTAAACGACAACCTTACCAGTTAGGCCCAGGTCAGTATGAAGAGGACCGATTTCTCATGGATGATCGGCGGAGTTCAGGGCAGCGGTGTAGACACCTCAGCCAACGTCTTCGCCAGGGCCGCGGCGGGCGGAGGCCTTTCCGTCTTCGGCAACAGGGAGTATTATTCTAACATCAAAGGGGAGCACAGCTACTTCCGGGTCAGGGTCTCCAAGGACCTGGTCAGGTCCCACGTCGACACCGTCGACATGCTCGCGACCTTCGAGGAGGAGACGATATTCAGGCACGCCCTCGAGGTCAGGAGCGAAGGCGCGATAATCTACGACCCGGACCAGGACACAAAACGCCTCGACGGGGTGCCGACCATCGAAGCCCCCGTGGAGAAGCTGCTCCTAGACGAGCTCGGCAAGGCCGGTCTCTCCGCCGACGTCAAGGGTATCCTCGAACTCGCCCGGAGGAGGGGGGTCCACGTCTATCCAATCCGCTACAACGACCTGCTCAAGGCCGTGGGGGCTAAGTTCGGCGAGACCTCCCTCAGCACCCTCCAGAGGATGCTCAACGTCATGGCCGTCGCCGCCTCCTTCGCACTGATGTCCTACGACCAGAATCTGGTAAAGGACGCCATAAGGAAGCAGTTCAGGTCCAAGCCCAAGGTGGGCGAGATGAACGCCCACGCCGTCGAGGCGGTCTACGATTTCGTGACCGAGAAGTACGCCGGGAGCTTCGCCTACAAGCTGGAGCCGGCGAAGTCCGAAGGAGTGCGGCTCTTCGTCAGGGGCAACTCCACCGTCGCCCTGGCCAAGGAGCTCGCCGGCTGCAGGCTCCAGACCTACTACCCGATTACCCCTGCCAGCGACGAGAGCGAGTTCCTCGAAGGCCACGCTGAAATGGACCTCGACGGTTCAGCTTCCCAGGATAATCCACAGGTGGCCGAGGTCGCCGCCATGAAGACCAAGGGCAACATCGCCGTTGTCCAGTCCGAGGACGAGATAGCCGCAGTGACCATGGCAATCGGCGGAGGCCTCGCCGGCGTCAGGTCCTCCACGTCCACGTCGGGGCCGGGCTTCTCCCTGATGGCCGAAGGGCTCGGATACGCCGGGATGAACGAGGTCCCCATAGTCGTCACGCTTTACTCCAGAGGCGGCCCCAGCACCGGGCTCCCGACCCGCCACGAGCAGGGAGACCTCAGGTTCGCCCTCCACGCAGGCCACGGCGAGTTCCCGAGGATCGTCCTCGCCAGCGGCGACCTGGAGGAGTCATTCTACGACACTGTCAGGGCGTTCAACTACTCCGAGCGCTACCAGACACCGGTCATCCACATGGTGGACAAGGCCCTCGCCAACTCCGACGCCACCATGCCCATGTTCGACGTGAACAGGGTCAAGATCGACAGGGGGCTCTTCGTCAAAGGCCCGATCACGGACGCGGTCAGCGGCGAGTTCAGGCGCTTCGCGCCGACCCCCAACGGCATCTCCCCGCGCCCCCCCGTGGGCACAAAGGGAGGGGTCTACTGGCACACAGGGGACGAGCACGACGAGCTGGGGCACATCAGCGAGGACCCTACCAACCGTGACCTGATGATGGAGAAGAGGATGGGCAAGCTGGACGTCGCCGCCAGGGAGATCCCCCTCGAAGACAAGGTCAACTTCTTCGGCCCCGAGGACGCCGCCATCACAATCGTCAGCTGGGGCTCCACCAAGGGAGCGATCCTCGACGCCATGGACTGGCTGAAGGCAGACGGCATCACGGTCAACTTCCTCCAGGTCAGGCTGGTCAACCCCTTCCCCACCGAGTACGTCGCGAAGGTCCTCTCCAAGGCGAAGATGGTGGTCGGCGTCGAGATGAACTACTCTGGCCAGCTCGTCGGCATAGTCCGAGAAAGGACCTGCATCCCCGTCGAACAGCTCGTCGTCAAGTACAACGGAAGGCCCATGTCCTCCGAGGAGATATACGACGCAATCAAGATGATTTCAGAAGGAAAGGCCCCGAAAAAACTGGTTTTGACCCATGGCACTTAAGCTCTCAGACCTGAAGACGACGGCCCACAACGACTGGTGCCCCGGCTGCGGAGACTTCGGCATCCTCAACGCCGTCCAGATGGCCCTGGCCGAGATGAACGTCGACCCCTCCAGCACCGTCGTGGTCTCCGGCGTCGGCTGCTCCTCCAAGGCCCCCCACTTCATCAAGACCTACGGGGTCCACACCCTCCACGGCAGGCCCCTCCCCTTCGCCACAGGGATCAAACTCGCCAACCCCAACCTCGAGGTGGTGGTCGAAGGAGGGGACGGAGACGGCCTGGGCATCGGAGCCGGCCACTTCGTCAACTCCGGGAGGCGCAACCTCGACATGCTCTACATCGTGCACGACAACGAGGTCTACGGCCTGACCAAGGGGCAGGCGTCCCCGACCATGGGCCTGGGCATGAAGACGAAGTCCCTCCCCCTCCCCAACATCAACCAGGGGATCAACCCGCTCCTTCTCGCCATCGCCTCGGGCTACACCTTCGTGGCCAGAGGCTACTCCTACGACGTCCGCCACCTGAAGGACCTGATAATCAAAGGGATACGACACAAGGGCTTCGCCTTCCTGGACGTCCTCCAGCCCTGCCCCACCTACAACGACATCCAGACGAAAGAGTACTGGGCCGGAGAAGGGAACCTGGACGCCAGCGGGAAGAACCAGCCCCGGACCTACAAGCTCGAGGAGACCGGATACGACGGCGTCGTCCACAACCCGAAGGAGGAGGAAATGGAGCAGAAGGTCCAGCAGGCCGTCCTGAAGACCTTCGAGTTCGGGGACCACACCCCCATAGGAGTCTTCTACCAGAACGAGTTCGTCCCCACCTACGGCGACCGCCTCACGGCGAGGATGCCCTCCTACAAGACCAACCCCCCCGCCTCCCAGGAGATCTCCCACGAGGACGGCACCCCCTTGACCAACATCCAGAAGCTCCTCGACGAGCTGCGCGTGTCCTAGATATCCACGGTTAATACCACAGACAGGTCTGAAACCAGCGTGATAGTCGCCGTCGGCACCAAGAACCCGGCCAAGCTCGAGGGGGTGAAGAAGGCCTTCGCGAGATACTTCCCCGACGTCCAGCTCCGCCCCGTCGACGCCTCCTCCGTGGCCAAGGCCCAGCCCACCGGGCTCGACGAGATGACCAGCGGGGCCATCGCCAGGGCCAGGTACGCCCTCTCCCAGGTCGGGGGGGACTTCGGGGTCGGCGTCGAGGCCGGCATCTTCACCATAGGAGACGTGTACTTCGACCACCAACAGGCCGCCGTCGTGGGGCCCTCGGGCAAGGCCTCCCTGGGCCACTCGGCTGGCTACATGCTCCCGAAGAAGGCCATGGAGGACCTGATCAGAGACGGCAAGGAGCTCGAGCGCTGGGCCGAGGCGCTCAGCGGCATAGACCAGGTGGGGGACAAGGGGGGTCTGATCCGATACCTCACCGACGGGCAGATGGACCGGGCCGAGCTCACCGAGCAGTGCGTCATCACCGCGCTCGTCCCCTGGCTCCACAAAGACGTCTACGGATTTTGAAATCCTTTAATCGCCGCCGACGGCCGAACCCATCGTGAGGTTCGGGCAACTCTTCCCGAGGAAGCCCATCATCGGCATGGTCCACATGCCTCCTCTCCCGGGGTCCCCCGACAGCAGGATGTCCATGAAGGAGCTCACAGAGTTCGCGCTCTCCGAAGCGGACAAGCTCGAGGCCGCCGGCTTGGACGCCTGCATCGTCGAGAACGTCGGAGACGTCCCGCTCTTCAAGGAAAACCTCCCCCCCTACAGCGTGGCCGCTATGGCCAACGTGACCCGGGAGGTCGTTAGGCACACGAAGATGAAGGTGGGGGTCAACATGCTCCGCAACGCCTGCGAGGAAGCCCTGTCTGTGGCCCATGTCTCCGGCGCCCAGTTCATCCGCTGCAACATCCTCATCGGCGCCTACGCCACGGACCAGGGGATAATCGAGGGGTGCGCCGCCAGGGTGGCCCGGCTGAAGAAGATGCTTGACTCGGACGTGCTGGTCTTCGGGGACGTCCATGTCAAACATGCTTACCCGATATTCAACGTCGAGATAGAATACGCGGCCCAGGACCTCGCCGAGAGGGGAGGCGCCGACGCCGTCATCGTCTCCGGACCCCGCAGCCCCGTCCCGCCCTCCTTCGAGCGGGTCAAGAAGGTGAGGGACGTGATAGAGAAGCCCGTCCTCATCGGGAGCGGCATCAGCCTGTCCAACGTCAGGCAGTTCTACCAGAAGTCAGACGGGATAATCATCGGGGAGCCGGACTTCAAGGTCAAGGGCGTATGGGGGGGCCCTAGCGACGAGAAGGCCTACGCCAGGGCGGTCAGGGTGTGCAGGCCATGAGCTGGAACCTTCTTCCGGCGTTGCAATCGCTGTTCGTCCGCTGGGCATCGGTCCGCCTCCGCAGGGCCTCCGGCGAGCCCGCCGGCGCGGGTCCGGCACCACTCCCCGACCCTTCGTTCAGGAGGATGATGGTCTACGTCTTCGTGGGGAGCCGCGGAGGCCAGAATAGGGTCAAGATCGTCGAGATGCTGAAGGGAGAGCCGGCCAACCCCAACAAGATTTCGGAGAAGCTCGGCCTGGACTACAAGACCGTCCAGCACCACATCAAGCTCCTCGAGCAGAACCAGGTCATCGTCGCCAGCTCGAAGGGGACCTACGGGGCAGTCTACTTCCTCACTCCATACTTCGAGAAGTACTTCGAATCGATAAGGTCAATGTGGGCAAGATTTGGGCAAAGTTAGATATAGAATGAAGGGGTCAGAAGACTGAGATGGCATTCGACATATTCTGGATGAACGTCGCCGCCGTCTTCGCCTTCCTGAACGTGGCGTTCGTCCTCCTTCTCATCGGCCTCTACTTCCAGAGCTGGCGCAGGCTCCGCTCCTCCCTCAGCGTAGCGCTCCTGAGCTTCGCAGTCTTCTTCCTCGTCCAGAACGGGGTCATAATCGTCTTCTGGTACGTCTTCTACTCGGCTGTAGCCGCAGCGCCCTACCTCGTTGCCATCAACGCCATGGAGACCTTCGCCCTCGCGAACCTCCTCAGGATCACCTGGCGCTGACCCAGCCCACCCGAAGATTTGGGCAAGATTTGGGCAAAGTGCTAATTAGCTTCGGGCGAAATTCAATCCATGACTGGTTTCTCAGCCGACCTGAAGCAGGTCTGCGGCTGCAGCTGGGCAGCGACTGGCTCCTCCTCGGACGAAGTGACCAAGAAGGTGGTGTGGCACGCGAAGGAGACCCACGGTATGAACGAAGTCCCTGCCGAGATAGCCCAGAAGCTGCACGACGCCATGCGTCCAGTGATGTAAGTTTTCCCGGGAGGCGCGAGCCTCCCCTTTCTTCTTATTCCGAAGGCCCCACATGACAAAGCATATGGCAGACCCATGGCGCCCTGTCCTCGCTTTGCCAAAGTCCAGGGGCCTCCTGCAGTCCGCCTCCAAGGTTGTCATCCTCCTCTTCCTGGGGGTGGCCGCCCTGCTGCTCACCACCTCGATCTTCATGCTGGTCTTCGTCCCCCTCGTGGGCGCCTACATCTGGGACGCCAACGACAAGCTCAAGGTCCTCGAAGCACGTCTCGCGATGCTGGAGAAGCCTGCTCAAGCGACCAAACCCGAACAAGCCTAGGAACGCCGATGACGAGCCAAAACCCCGCCGCCAAGCATGGCCTCGCCTTCCTCACTCTCCTCTCCTTCCTCGCCAGCTTCCTCGCCGCCAGGGCCTTCACCACCCTGACCCCGGCCACAGTGGTGGTCACCGGGGGCATCCACTTCCACCACTTCTGGTACGGCCTCATCATGGTGGTCGCCGCTGGATGGCTCGCCATAGTCACCGACCACCCAGAGCTCGACCGCATCTACGCCATAGTCTTCGGCCTCGGGGGAGGGCTCATCGGGGACGAGGTCGGCCTCCTGCTCACCCTCGGCGATTACCAGTCCGAGCTGACCTACGTCTTCTTCGTGGGCATCCTCTCCTTCGCAGGTCTGTCGTACCTCATCCTGCGCTACCGGGAGCAGCTCGCGAAGGACGTCGTATCGCTAGGTAGAGGGGAAAGGCTGCTTCACTTCGGAATCTTCATCGCCGGGGTCTCATCGGTGGCCTGGGCCTTCGGCCAGTTCGCGCCTGCTTCGGTGGTGCTCGTCTTCGGCCTAGTCCTCGTTTCGCTGGGCCTCGTGGTCCATCGAAGGAAAGCCTAGCCGCACCAATCTTCTGCCAGCCCCTCCGGGAGGCCTTCATCCCGCCCGCCCCCGCACGGTCGCCCCCGCCCCTTGCTTCGCACCTGAGAATTCCCGCACGATACCCGAGACTTGGCTTGCCTGAAGGGTGTCGATTTAACACGGGAATGCATATATACGAACCCAAAACCCTCGGCCAATTTGCGCATTAATTGGCGGCGTCTGCCTTGAGCATAAAGGGCATAGCCCCAACGCAATGAGAATGCACGACCTCCAGGTGCGCGTACAATAGTGGAGATCTAACGTCATTAGTTAGATCTGACATGGGTTGTGCTTTACACCTCGCAGAAATGCGTGGTCGTACTCCTCGATAATCGACTCCGGTTGATCCTGCCGGACCCGACTGCTATCGGATTGGGATTTAGCCATGTTAGTTGTGCGTTCTCTGGCTACAGGGGACGCAGCGTACGGCTCAGTAACACGTAGTCAACCTGCCCTGGAGACGCGGACAAACCCGGGAAACTGGGGCTAATCCGCGATAGATGACCTCATCTGGAAGGAGAGGTCGTCCAAAAGGCGGCACGGGTATGCTCCGTGCCTTTCGCTCCAGGATGGGACTGCGGCCGATCAGGCTGTTGGCGGGGTAATGGCCCACCAAACCTGTAACCGGTACGGGCTTTGAGAGAAGGAGCCCGGAGATGGACACTGAGACAAGGGTCCAGGCCCTACGGGGCGCATCAGGCGCGAAAACTTCGCAATGCGCGAAAGCGTGACGAGGCTAGTCCGAGTGCTTCCTGCTAAAGGGAGCTTTTCTCGGCTGTAAATAAGCCGGGGAATAAGGGGAGGGCAAGTCTGGTGTCAGCCGCCGCGGTAATACCAGCTCCTCGAGTGGTCGGGACGATTATTGGGCCTAAAGCACCCGTAGCCGGTTCAGTAAGTCCTCTGTCAAATCCAGCCGCTCAACGGCTGGCCCGCAGAGGATACTGCTAGACTAGGAGGCGGGAGAGGCGGACGGTACTCCGCGTGTAGGGGTAAAATCCTTTGATCCGCGGAAGACCACCAGTGGCGAAGGCGGTCCGCCAGAACGCGCTCG
>JAPCJI010000004.1 GCA_027887005.1 Nitrososphaerota archaeon | reverse complement strand
GTTAACGAACTTGCTGATGGTGTAGTAGGCCATGTAGATGGTCGAGTCGCTCAGGGTCTCCACGATCCAATCCTTGTCCCAGGGTACCTTGGTCCCCATGCCAGAGCGCCGGGCGCAGGGCCAGTCGTTGAGCCAGTCGATGGTAGAGTAGAACCACTGGCGAGCCTCAGGGGGGAAGACCGCGGCCTTCTCTATGACCTGCCTCGCCTTGGCCTTCCATTCGGGGTTCGAGTAGTTCAGGAACCACTGGTTCTCCAGGATCTTGACGTAGCAGCGCGTCCCGCAGCGGCACACCACCTTCTGCGGCAGCTCGAGCATCTTGGTCAGCCGCTCGGTCTTCGTCAGGAGCTCGACTGCCTTCTCCTTCGCCTCGGGGACGGTCAGGCCTGCCAGGGGGCCGGAAGACTGCGACATCACTCCTCGGTGGAACTCGGCGCTGTAGACCTCCTCGGTAGCTGCCTCCAGCTTCTGGTCGAGGGAGTCGGTAGCCCCCGACTTCTTGATGGCGTCCTCTGCCGGGACTGCCGAGTAGCCGCTCAGGGCGATGATCGGGACGGGCGCCAGCTTGTCCGCGATCTCCTTCACTGGCCTCCCGACCAGGAATCTCCCCAGCTGGATGTCCAGCAGCGCCATCAGGTCGTAGGGGGCATGGGCCGGGACGCTGTAGACGACGCCTGTGGCGAGCGACTCGTCCACGAACCTTCCAGGGAGGATCGGGAGGGACTTGCCGGTCAGGGGCGCCATGGCATACCTGCCGACCAGCTCAGAGCCTCTGAAGGAGCGGACCGGGGTCACGTCGTGCTTCTGCTCGATGAGCCTGTTCAGCGTGGAGGAGCTTACGACCCAGAGCTCGCCGTCCACCCTCGCTTCGGAGTACTCGGCGTCAGGGTTGACCCAGATGTTGGTGGCTCCGTAGATGGTCTCGGGGCGCAGGGTCGCGGCAACGAGGGCGAACTCTCCCAGGTGGAACTTGATGAGGTTGAACTCCTCGGAGGAGACCCCTTCCCCTTCCATCCGGTCGTGGTCCCCGGTGGGGCTCTTGTCGAAGGGACACCAGACCACCGGGTGGGTCCCCTGGACGACATAGCCGAGCTCGCGGAGGCGGAGATACTGCCACTCGACGAACTTCCTGTAGGTGGGGTCCACCGTGCGGAACTCCCTCCTCCAGTCTATGGAGAACCCTGTGTCCTTCATCACCTGGCGGCTCACCTTCGTGTAGTAGGACGCGAGGTATTCTGGGTCGACGAACTTCTCTATCTCTTCCGTGGGGACGCCGTCGGTCTCGAACGCGTGCCTGACTGACTTGTCCCCCTGCTTGAGCCTGGAGCTCATTCCGACTATTGTCTTGCCCGTCCAATGCCAGGCCCAGGGGAAGAGGACGTTGTACCCCTGCATCCGCCTGAACCGGGCGTAGAACTCGACCCGGGCGGCGGTGAAGGCAGTCCCGACGTGTACGGCCGCGTTCATGTACGGGTAGGGGACGGTCACGAACATCTTCTTCTTCCCCGTCACCGGGTCGGGCTCGAAGATTCGCCTGTCCTCCCAGACCTTGAGCCAGTACTTTTCTCTGTTTGGCATGCGCTTCAACTCGATGAGACTGTGATTATCTTCTCGGCCTGGGCTGCCGCGTCGTCGATCTTGTCCGCGAGGGGGCCTCCCCCCTGGGCGAAGGCCGGGGAGCCCCCTCCCGACCCTCCCAGCAACTGGGCTAACTTCTTGACTATCTCTCCTGCCGAGAAGCCCGCCTGTCGGGCGGCCGAGCCTACGAAGCAGATTGCGCGGGCTGATTTTCCGGAGGCGAACAGGGCTACGTAGATCAGTGAGGGTTCGGTCGCGACGCTCTTCTGGCCCTGAGAAATAATCTGTTCCTCGCCGAACGGGGGGCGCTTGGAGACATAAACCCTTGCCGAGCCGATTTTCTTCGCCCGGGAGATGACTTCGGAGCCCGACTGGTCTGCGACCGCCTGGCCGAGGGCCTTCTCTCGGGAGCGCGTCTCTTCGAGGTCCTGGAGGAGGGCCTTCGCCACCTTGGTCAGGTTCTCGCGCTGGGTGCCGAGCACGGTCGACAGCTCCTGGAGCTCCGAATCCATCCTGTGCATGTACTCGACCGCCGCCTCTCCGGCGACGAACTCAATCCTCTCGACTCCGTCCTGGATGCGCTCGACCTTGGTTATCTTGATCAGGCCCACTTCTCCTGTGGTCTTCGTGTGGGTCCCCCCGCAGGCTTCGATGTCCCATCCTCCGATGTCCACGACGCGGACGGAGTGCCCGGGGACGACGCCCCCCTGGTAGAGCCTGAAGCCGTACTTCTCCTCGGCCACCTGCCGGGGCATGAAGGTGTTCCTGATCCGCAGGTTCTTCCTGACGACTTCGTTCGCGAGGTCCTCGATCTTCTGGACCTCTTCGTCGGTCAGGTGGGAGAAGTGTGTGATGTCCAGCCTGCCGTAGTCCTCCTCCTTGAACGCGGAGTGCTGCCAGACCCAGGGCCCGAGTACCTGCCGTGACGAACCGTTGATGATGTGGGTCGCGGTGTGTATCTGGGTTATCCTTCTCCTGCGCCTCACGTCCACGTGGCACCTGACCTGGGCCCCTGGTTTGGGCGCCTTCCCTTCGAGCTTGTGAATTACGATGTCGCCGTACCTCTCCACGTCGACGACCTTGGCGGCGCCGATGGTGCCCCTGTCAGGCTCCTGGCCTCCGCCTCTGGGGTAGAAGACGGTCCTGTTGAGGACGACCCGGTTGCCAGGGAAGGCCTTCAAGACCTTCGCCGAGAAGTCGAAGCCGGCGTCCTCCTCGTAGTAGAGGAGCTTGGTCGGAGGGAGCTTCCCGACCTGGAAGTCGGGCTTCGCCTCTTCGAACTTGCGGGAGACGTGGCGTGCCTGGACCTTCTCGTAGAAGTCTTCCGGCAGCTCGACCTTCGCCCCAGCCTCGATCAGCTGTTCAGGGGTGACGCCGTCGGAGTCGTACATCCGGATCAGCTCCTCGGTGCTTATGGAGCTACCCCCGGCGGTGATAGACAAGACTATCTTGGAGACGCGCTCCCGCGAGGCCGCATATCTGGATTCCTCGACCTTCAGGACCTCGGCCACATCGTGCCTGTGCTCCTCGAGCTCGGGGTACATCCCCTTCAGGTAGTCGATGTGCCAGTTGACCACCTCGTCGATGGCGAGCGGGAAACGGTGGTAATTGATGAAGTTCATGGCACGCCTGAAGAGTATCCTCAGGTTGTAGCCGCCCCCGGAGTTGCTGGGGAGCATACCGTCGGCCACCCCGAAGAGGAGGGTCTGGGCGTGGTCGGCGATTGAATACATGGCTTCGAGCGGGGCGAGGGACTGCTCCAGCTTCGAGGGGTCGGTGCCGAGCTGCTTCGCTATCAGGCGCCTCTGTTCAGCGAGGGGCCCGAACTCGTCGACGTTCATGGTCCCGGCGAGCTTCGAATACTTCAGGAACAGGTCCTGGTCCACCTCGACCCTGCAGAGCTCGTTCATCTTCTTGAGCAGAGGTCCGTAGTTCGCCTCGTAGAGGTTCGGGGTTCCCTGGGAGGCCCAGACCCATCTGTCCAGCCCGGCTCCCATGTCGACGACCTTCTCTTTCATCTGGGTGTAGTGGCCCGGGTCTCCTTCGAAGGCGGTGAAGACGGCGTTCCCGAGCTCTGCCCCGCGGGCGAAGTACTCGAGGGAGTAGCCGAAGGCCCCGTAGCCGACCCAGACGTCCTCGTTGAAGGTCAGCTCCTCGGGGTTGATCCCAAGCCTCTTCGTTAGGAGCTCGAAGTCGAGGTCGATGCACCGGTCCTTCCAGTAGCCTTCCTTGTTGTCGAGGCAGGTCTGGCCCATCATGATGAAAGAGGTGCCGTGCTTCCCGCTCACCCCGACGCTCGGTATGTCGTTGAACCGGAGGCAGACCTGGGGGACGACCAGGGGGTTCGCTGGGAGCTGGAAGATGACCTTGCCGGCCTCGATCCTCTGGAAGTCGATGATGGAGGCGACGGTGAAGTAGAGGTCAGGCCTCCACCTGCTGACGACAGGGTAGCGGTTCACGATGTGGTGGCCGTTCTCCTTGAAGAATCTCTCGACCGTCCTCCAGAGGCCGACCCGGTCGAGCTTCTTCTTGGTTATCGGGTTGCCGATGAAGGAGTAGGTCGAGCAGGGGGGCTCGTCGCAGCGCCTCCGGCTCTCGTCCAGGGTCCAGAAGAAGCGGCCGCAGCTCTCGCACTTCTTCCTGACGAAACCCTCACGCTTGAAGAGGTCGACCAGGTAGTAGCGCTTGTAGTCAGCGGAGAACTTCGATCTTAGAACGTCCTTCTTTTCGGTCAATTGAGAGGGTCCACTGGCTTTGGAGACTCCCTCCCTTGAAGTAGATAAACACTGGATTGGGTTTTTTCCTCAAAGTCTTAAATACCAAAAGTCGTGGCCTGTGTTCGATTCAAGATGGAGTACATCTACGCAGCTATGCTTCTCCACAAGCTGGGCAAGCCGGTCAATGAAGAGAACCTGACAAGCGTTGTCAAGGCGACCGGAGTGGCCCCCGACGAGGTCAAGATTAAGGCTCTGGCCTCTGCTCTCAGCGAGGTGAACATCGACGAGGCGCTGAAGAACGCCGCGATGATGGCGGCAGCCCCTGCGGCTGCAGCTGCGCCTGGAGCACCGGCGGCGAAGGCCGAAGAGAAGCCCAAAGAAGAGGAGAAGAAGGAAGAAGAGGCTCTACAGGGTCTCGCTTCTCTGTTCGGGTAGAAGATACCTTTTCTCTTACTGCAGGCCCTTTTCTCTAGCCTTGGCTGTGAGCGCCGCGGCCTGGGCCTCGGCCTTGCCAAGGATCATCGGGGCCGTTTCCTTCGTGAGGAACCCTGCTTCTACCGCCAGGCACATGGCCTCCCGATAGGCCTTGGCGAGGATGTCAGGGGCGGTCTCCCTTGTGACGTAGCCGATGACCAGGGCCAAGCCCCTGGACGAAGCGTATCCGTCGACGAGGCTCTGCCTGTACTTCTCCAGGTCGATGGCCACGATGTCTCCAGCGTAAATCAGGCCGTTCTCGTAGGCCAGGGCGATTGTGAGGCCCGCCTTGATCGGTTTGATGTTGAGCTTCGAAAGCAGGCTGGCCAGCTTGGGCGTGATCGCGGCTCCCTTCTTGACGGCCACGGAATCCTTGTTGACCCAGATGCTGCCCCCTTCGATCTTGGTCTGGATTCCTGCTTCCCTGAACTCGCTGAGGACGGGCCCTGCGGGCAGGCTGGTGTTGCCGGCCGGGACCATGATGTCCTCCGGCGCAGTGTCCCCCGCCCGGGCCGCGAGGAAGACCTTGTTCTTGTCCAGGGTGAGGAAGAGCTTGAACGGGTCGTAGGTCGAGAAGATAAGGGCGTTCTGGCCCGTAAGGTGCGACAGGAGCTGGTCGGCGTTCTTGATCCCCGCCTTCTGCAGCCCAAGGACCGCCAGCTTGTTCTTGACAACGTAGACGTCGGCGTGCCCTCTCAGGGCCTTCCTGACGGCCATCAGTTGCGAGGCGCGGACCTTCGAGAGGTTGGTCACGGCGAGGACTGGATACTTCTTCGCCAGCTCTGCGACCTTCTCGGTGATCTCGACCTTCCTCGCGTTGGGCTTGTGGACCTGGACCGTCTCGCTCATTCTAATCGACCGCCTGCTTGGCAGGCTTCCCCATCGTCGTCTTCACCATTATCGTCTTGATGTTCTTGTCCCCGTTGGGGAGCTTCTTGGCCATGGCGGCGACCACGGCCTGGATGTTCTCCGCCAGCTGCGCCTCTGTCAGGGCCCCGTCCCCTGCCTTGGCCATGACCCCGAGAGAGCCCCTGCCTCTCACGCGGACGGCGGTCCTCATCCTGTTGATCATCGTCTCGACTGATGCGTTTGGGGGGACCGGAGTCGGGATCTTTCCCTTGGGACCGAGGGCCTGGCCCAGGATCTTGCCTATCCTCTGCATGAGGGCGGTGTCGGCCAGGAAGAAGTCGTAGGCGCGGGCGAGCTTCTTTGCGTCCTTCTTGCTCCCAGCGTAGTTCTCAAGCTGGGAGGGGTCGAGGACCATGTTGGCCTTGGCTGCCTTGGCCCTGACGGCGAGGTCCCCTCCGCCGATGAAGCAGACCTTCGCCTGCTTGGTGGTGGGGTGGGGGAGGTACACGATCTCGTTGATGTTCAGGTCCGTCTTCTTGGGGTCGAGGTCCTTTAGAGTGATGATTACTTCTACGGACTGGGCGAACTTCCTTTCCTTTGACTGGTCCTTGCCCTTCTTGACCAGTTCGGCGAGTTGCTGATTCGAGAGCACGTCCCCTTCACGAATTCCTTCACGAGCCTCGGTGTAGCGGATAAAAGCGTTGTGTCATGGAAACGCCTACTCGAACTTCGAGTCCCACTTTCCGGCGTTCAGCTCATCCATGAACTCCCTGGCGTCCTTCCCATCGACCTTGACCCCCATGCTGACGCAGCTCCCGACGACCTCCTTCACTGCCGAGCGGACGGTCTTTGCGTAGGAGCCAGACATCTTGTTCTTGGCTATGCTGATGACCTTGTCCATGGTCAGGTCGCCGACGAAGTCCAGGTTCGGCTTGGCCGAGCCCTTGGTGCTCCCCGACTCCTTCACTATCAGTGCCGAGGTGGTGGGGGTTCCGACGGTGATGGTGAACAGCTTGGTCTCCTGGTCGACTTCGACCTTGACAGGGACCCTCATCCCCTTGAAGTCCCCCGTCTTCGCGTTGATTTCGTTGACTATGCCGAGCACGTTGACCCCCAGGGGGCCCAGGGCCGGGCCGAGCGGAGGGCCTGCGCTGGCCTCGCCACCGGTTACAAGCGCGTTGATTATTTTCTTCTCTCCCATGCTATGTCACTTCGGGGCCTCGGCGGCTGTCTTTGCCCTGGCTACCAGCTTCGTGTAGCTTGCGTCGATGGTTATGGGCATGGCGAAGGCTGTGTCGATCAGCACGACCGTGATCTCCTGCTTTGCGTGCTCCACCCGGGAGATGCTCGCCCTCATGCCCTTGAACGGGCCTGCGACTATCTCCACTGTGTCGCCCTCGTTCAGCTCGGCGACCATGGACTTCGTGACCAGGAACTTCTCGATGTCCGAGTACTGCATCATCCCGGGGATCTTGCTCCTGACGTGCTTGAACCCCTGGATGCTTTCGTCCACCACCTGGGAGTTGGGGGCCTCGAAGAGGACGTAGCCCTTCCAGGTGTCCAGGGCCAGGACGGAGAAGATGGGCTTCTTCTTCTGAATCGCCCTGTTGGCCACGAAGGTGGCCACGGTCCTTTCCTGACCTCCGGTGGTCTTGACCGGGAATATGGACCCTGTTCTTTCTTGTTCGCTCATAACGGACACGCGGGAATCAGCCCGATTCTCATTGGCCTAATAACCTTATTCTCGTCGTTTCAGCCGAAGAAGAGGTTTCCGACCAGCTTGATCAGGAACCCTATGGTGCCCACTACGGCCACGCCGAGGGCGACCAGCTTGAGGTAGAGGGTGAACTCGTCCCTGTCGCTCTTGTGGGCAAGCCTGAATATGGCCGCCGCGGATGAAAGGAAGCCTCTGATGCCCATTTCAGTTCTTGGAACCGTTTGGGCTCGGCGGTTAATATGTCTTCAATGAGACAAAGGGAAGCCTGCTAGGGCTTCTTCATTTCGCGGTTCAGCCACCAGGCCAGTGCTATGGCTGCGGGGATTCCGAAGATGACAGCGACCCATTCTAGGATGAGGACCATGGAGCCCACGACGTAGTCCAGTGTGAAGGTCCCAATGGCGACATTCCAGTTGCCGTCGAGGTAGACCTTGATGCAGAAGGCGATGAAGAAGAGCAGCGAGACTCCACCGCCCCCGCTTGCGGTGCGGGTGCGCTTGCCGAACATCCGGCCCCTCCTCTCGTCGGCGGGGAGCCTTCTCCACCACATCCAGCCTATCACTACGCCTACGATTACAGGGATCCCGATTAGGAGGAACTCCCAGAAGATGGTGTTTAGGATGAAGGCGATCAGGTTAGCCATCGTCCAGAGGCCAACGATCCTGGGGACCAGGCCGGTCGACTGGGCGATAGCGACGAACCACAGGAAGACGTAGACAGCGCCAATGATTGCCAGGATGATTGCGGCCACGAAGACGGCAACGACGCCCCAGTGCCTCCTTGCGAACCATTTCCAATCGGAGGCCTCCATCGCTCCGGTTGCGTCGGTCATTGGTTTCCGCTCCTTGGTGCCGTACCGGTTGCGTTGGTTCTGCGTATTTAACTCTCTGCCGGGCTGGTTCTGGTGCGTGGTGCAACGCGGGGCTTTTGCGAAATCCGAGAACGGAAACGGTGATACGCTTAGTTGAGCCTTACACCCGCACTGATTGGCTTGGCTGAGGAACAGGAGCCTACAGTCGAGGACTTGGCCGACGAGTGGCAGAGGAAGAACGAAGCGAGTAGCAAGGTCCTAGTCACTCGAACTGTAGATGGGTGCTAGAGGTTTAGCATCCAGATATTGATGTGCATGAAGCGTCCGCTGCCATATGGATATTCGACGTTAGCTTCCTCAGTCAATGTGAACCCGAGTTTTCTGCACATCGCATTGGACGCATGATTGTCCACCGAAGGACCGGCAAAGACGAGTTTGGGGCCTTCCAGCTTGGCAAGCGATTCCAATACTATTCTGGTCGCAGCGGTTGCGATTCCACGCCGTTGAAAATCGGGCAGCACGAACCATCCCACCTCCCAAGCCTTCTGTCCTTTCCATTCACTATCCCAATATCCGACATTGCCTGCAGGTGCAACGTCAGAGCCTGCCAGAATCGTGAACATACACCCAGCGTGCGGGTCTGCAGACAGTGCCACGTACTTCTTGTGACGCTTCTGGATTTTTTCAACACTTTCCGGCCCGTTGAGGTACGTCGTCTGACTCGGGTCTCCGAGTGTCCTCTCCAATATCCAAAGGTCTCCTTCTCCATACGGTCTAATTGAAATTCGATTGTCGCTGCTCACAGCTGATTCACAGGGGCGACGCGGGAGTGACTCACTTCTTAAGGGAAGCTGGAACCTTGCGAAAGACTACAGAGTCTCAAAAGCCCCGACGACGCACCAGAACTTCCAGGCTGAGGGCGGGCCTAGGGTACAGGGCTGGCAGCGCAGACTCCGGTGCCGACGAATGAAGGGTCGAATGTCACGCTGATGTCTGGAGTGATGTTCTCCCCGGCCGTCAGATAGTAGATGGCAACGTATCCCCCGCAGCCTTCGCTGAGAGTGAAGGTGTCGCCCCCCTTTGACCCTGTGAATTGCTTCACGGCGTGGGTGCCGACGCAGTCGATCCAAGCGGAGGAGTTGTTGTAGGGCCCGCAGGAGGCAAGTGAGGGGATGTCTATGTAGTAAACGGTGATCGGATGGTTGCTGACCCAGTTGTCGTGGTAGTCGAAGGAGTCTGGGACGCCCTCGAGCATCACGCAGCCGAGGAGCAGCGGACAGATGGAGTTTCCGTAGCAGCTCCCTGGTTCGCAACCCCAGAGCGTCAGCGTCCGGGCGGCCTGGCCGTCGAGTATGGCTATCGCCTCGTTCTGATTCTCGATGGTGGCTGTGGTGTTCTGAATTACGTAGGTGAGGGCGCCGCCGAGGGATATGCTCACCGCGATTAGGACGAGAATCAGCTGCCCGCTTCGCGACAGTTCCAAGCCAGCGACCTTATGCTCAAGGCGGTCCACGAAGAGATAAGGGATTGCCTTCGCCGAATCATCGTTAATACCCGGCTTCGTCAGCCGCGGGGCATGATAACTCAGGGGGAGCCTGCGACTGTCATAGTGGCCTCTTCGACTGACGTCGCCTCCTCGACCTTGGCCGCGGCGCTGATAGAAGGGCAAGGGTTCGAATCGACGGGAGTCAAGCTCCTAGGGAAGCCCATCTACCAGAAGGGGTCGTTCCTTCTCGCGTTCTTCGAGGAGATGATCGTGTTCCCGCCGGACCTGGACGAGTACTTCAACCCACAGGCCTACATCTTCCTGTCCAGGCACAGCGCCGAGTCGGGAATTGCGTCGCTCACGGCACATACGACTGGCAACTTCTCGGGGGAAGCGAAGTTCGGCGGGGGGCCGAGAGAGCTATCCAGGGCAGACCCGAGCCTCCTCAAGAACTACCTGATTTCCCTGGCGAAGAGGAAGGAGACGCTGAAGGGGTACGAGGTCACCATGGAGGCAACACACCACGGGCCGACTTCCCTCCAGAAGCCCGTCCTGTTCGTGGAGCTTGGGTCCTCGGCGAAGTACTGGGGGGACAAAGAAGCGGCGGGGGTGGTGGCCGAGGCCCTAGTGGAGAGCCTGAGCCAGAAGAGCATCTGGAGCAAGGTCGCCATTGCCTTCGGGGGGAATCACTACCCCGAGAGGTTCACGAAGATGGTAGTCGAAGACGAAGTCGCGATTTCATTCGTCGCCGCGAAGTACTCGCTAGAACATATCGACGACAGGATGGTGGGGCAAATGATTCAGCGGACCACATCCCCGGTGAAGTACGCGGTCCTCGACTGGAAGGGGCTCGGGGCCCACAAGGATAAGATACTGGGGTTGGTGTCTCAGTTCGGTCTGGAGGTGATCAGGGCCTGAGGGTCACGGTGTGTGAGATGAACGACGAACCGAAGAAGTTCAGAAGGGACTGGGCGGCTCTTGTCGAACATGTGGGCAGGCAATCAAGCGAGCTGGTCCTCCTCCCAGAAATGCCCTTCCACTACTGGTTCGCGGCGGAGAAGAAGTACGACGAGAAGATCTGGGAGGAGACGGTCACAGACCACGAGAAGTGGATGAAGCGCCTCTCGGAGCTCGGCGTCCCCGTGGTGCTAGGGAGCAGGGCGGTCAACATCCGGGGGAAGAGGCTCAACCAGGGGTTCGTCTGGACGCCCCATGGGGGCGCGAAAGGGGTCCACCTGAAGAGCTACCTCCCCGACGAGGGGGGATTCTACGAAGCGTCCTGGTACCACAGGGGGGACAGGTCGTTCAAGCCGTTCAGGGCCGGGCGAGTCAGGGCGGGGTTCATGATCTGCTCCGACCTCTGGTCGATGGCGAGTGCAAGAGTCTACGGGAAGAAAAGGGTGGAGCTAATCGCGGTCCCCAGGGCGACCCCGAAGCCAACTACAGAGAAGTGGCTGGCCGGAGGGAGGGTGGCGGCGGTGGTGTCAGGGGCCTTCTGCGTTTCGTCCAACCGGGCGGGGGAGAGGGGGGAGGCGACCTTCGGAGGGTGCGGATGGGTCGTGGGGCCGGACGGCCAGGTGCTTGGACTGACTTCGAAGGACGAACCCTTCGTGACCGTGGACCTCGACCTGAACATGGCAAGGAAGGCGAAGAAGACCTACCCCAGGGACGCGCTGCTGCCGGACTAGGTTACTACTTCAGAAGGGAGTCCAGGAACTTCTTCGTGTCGAAGGAGTCGAGGTCGTCGTATCCCTGGCCGACCCCCAGGTAGATGACTGGCTTCCCAGTCGAGTAGACGATCGACAGCGCGGCGCCGCCCCTCACGTCCGCGTCCGCCTTGGTCAGGACCACCCCGTCGAAGCCGACGTGCTGGTTGAAAAGCTCGGCCTGGGAGACAGCGTCGTTCCCGGTCAGGGCGTCGGCGATGAACATCCGGAAGTCGGGCTTCACCACCCTGACGATCTTGGACATCTCTTCCATGAGGTTCTGGTTGGTCTGCATCCTCCCAGCCGTGTCGATCAGTAGACAGTCGATGTGGTGGGCTTTGGCGTATAGGAGGCCGTCCCTCCCGACGGCCGCCGGGTCCGCCCCGTAGCGCTGGGAGACTGTCTTCAGGGAGAGCCTGTCCGCGTGCTCGGTGAGCTGCTCTATGGCGCCCGGCCTGTGAGTGTCCCCAGCAGCGCACACCACCGTGATCCCGTTCTTCTTGAGCAGGCTCGCGACCTTGGCGATGGTGGTGGTCTTCCCGGTGCCGTTGATGCCGAGGAATAGTATGACGTAGGGCTCACCCGTCTTCTTCTTCTCTCTGACGTTCGCTAGGAGGTCGACGGTCCCTGCCTTGGCGAAGGCCGTGTCGAGGACGGTGGCCAGTCGTTCCCCAACGACTTCGGATGGGTCGGCCGAGCGGTCGACCTTGGTGCCCGCCAGGCTCTTCTGGACCTCATGGGTGAGGGCCTCGGCTACAGTCTGGGCCACGTCGCTTTCGGTCAGGGAAAGCTGAAAGTTGAAGACGACTTCGTCGAGCTGCTCTTCAGTAAGCTCTTTCTCCCGTACGGCGCTGGTGACTGCCGAGAACGCCTGCTTCAGCCTGTCGAACATGGGAGGGTCAGTCTTCCTGGCTCTGGCGGGCGGTCATTGAGTTGAGGACCTGTCTGTCGGATTGGAGCCTTTCGGCGATCTCGTTCCTCTGGCCTATGATGGAGACGATTGACTTTTCGACGTCTCTGCTGCGTCCCTCTAGGATTGCTATCGCTTCGGCCTTGGGCTTCTCGATGACAACGCTGGCGCCCACGCTGAGGAGGACCTTGTCCGTGGAGGGTGCGGGCGACCGGATCATGGCGCCTCCCCCGATCTGGGTCAGCACCTCGTCCACTGGCTTGTCTCCGAGGCCGTTGAGGGTGTCCAGGGCTGCCCTGTTCTCCAGGAGGGCCCGTTCCAGCATGTTCTGGCGGGAGCTGAGCTCGTTGTATGTGTTCTCGAGGACACGCACTTCGACGAAGAGAGCGTTGAGAGCCTCTTCTTCAGTGGGTTGCTTGCTCATCCGAAGGACCTTTCTTTTTTAGACGCTCAGTGCCCTTGTTATAAAGACAAGCTCAGGCCCGGTCGTCTGACTTCCGACGACAGCGTTCTTGGAGTTGGCCACGAGCCCGGAGGCGACGTAGGGGACGCCCCTGTTGACAGAGGTCGGGTGTGCGTCGACCCCGAGGAGGCTCCCGATCCTTGCGACCTCCTGCTCGTCCAAGCCCGGGTAGACTGCGGCCCCGCCGTTGGTCGCAACGACCAGCGAGCCGACCTGATAGTAGTCTCCGATGGCCATGGTCTGCACTTCGGTTCCCAGCACGTCCCTGACCTGGGAGGCGGCCCTGGAGTCGAGGACCGGGGAGACGAGGGCGCACTTGTCGTTGGCCGCGACCAGGTTTCCGACGGCTGTGAATTTCGAGTCCAGCCTGGAGACGTTCAGGCCTGTGGCGGATTTGATCTCGGCCATCTCGTTCGACCCGGCCAGCCTTGAAACGAGGATGCCGTTTCCGTTCATGGTGACCAGAGGGCCCAGGAGCCTCGATTCCCCGACGGATGCGGGGACGGCCTCGACCCCGAGGGCTTCGGAAAGCTTCCTGGTCTTCGTCTCGGCGAGGCCCTTGGGGACCAGGACGAACTTCTCGTTCGCCTTCAGGAAGACGCCTATGTTGACGCTACGGTAGATATCCAACAGGTGGAGGCCCAAAGGCTACACTGCTTCTGGCTCAGGGGAGAGCTTTACGGAGACGATTCCGTCCTCGTCCCTCTCCAGGTCCAGCTTGATGCGCCGGGGGGGGTGCCGGATTCCCTGCTTCCAGATGAGGAGGTTGACCTCCTCCGCGATGGTCACGTCCGTGGCCTTCATGTGCCGGGCTACGAACTCCCTGATGACCCGGATCGCCACCTTGGCCCTCCTGTAGGGGGGAGCCTCGAAGACTACTCCGAGGGGGACGATGTAGGATCTGGTGAGGGGTTCGAACTTCTGTTCAGACATTCACTATCACTTGATCTTCAGCTTGCGCTGTCTCCAGCTTCTGTTCTTGGGGTTGCTCCTTACGTGCCTGTCGGTCCTGACTATCACCCAGGTGGGGACGGAACGGGTCCTCTTGCTCGCCTTCCTCAGCCTGTTCTTCTTCGAAGTGTCCTTGACTCGGCCCATGCTAGATGCGCCTCATCTTGAATTCGTGCTTCTTCTCCTGGAGGGACTGGAGCATCTGCTTCACCTGCTCGTCGTCGATGGCCTTCTTCAGCCTCCCGCTGGATGCCAGCTGGATAACGTACTCCTCGATCGAGGAGGCGAGCTCGGGCTTGACCATCTTCACGTTGGCCAGCCTCTGCCTTGCCTCTGATGTGAGTGCCATCCTCAGCGTGCCCTCCCTCATTGCCCTCCTTTCGGTCGCTTCCTTGTCAGAGGACTTCTGCGGCTGTTCTGACATCACTAGGCGTACCTCGCGAGTGACTTGTCAGCCTCGATCATCGAAACGAAGATCCCCTGGCTCGCCTTGTCGAGCATCGCCCTGCCCTTCGAGGAGAGGATGCGTCCCTTGGGCGTCTTGGCCACCAGTTCGGCCTGCTCCAGCTGCTTGAGGACGTTCCTGATGGAGGAGCCCCCTGCGTCTCTGTGGTGCTTGGGGAAGTAGGCGACTGCCTTGGTCCCTCCGTAGGCGCGCTCGAGGTCGCTCAGTCCGATGGGCCCGTGGAGGTAGAGCTTCCTGAGAAGCGAGGCGGCCCTGGTGAACCACCAGCCGGAGTCCTGGGGTGGCCGTTCAGCGTGCGAGCCTGTCTTGACGAACTGGGCCCACTCGGGCTCTTTTATCTCGGGGAGGCCTCTGACCTGCTCCGCCAGGACGCTGATCAGCTTCGCCGATGGAACATCGCGTGCGCTTACCATGACTATTCACGAATCGGATTTTCGACCCACGCTTCAGTGTATTTAAGCCTCTCCCAGAATTCGGCGATTCACGCGGCCGCATTCAGCGCATGTGACACGGAGGATCGTCTGCTTGCCGTGCCCCAGCCTGACCCTGGCGTTTACCCCGGGGACGAGGAGGCTCTTGCACCCGCGGCAGGTGAACCTGCCCAGCGAAGGGTCGAGGCGGACGTTGAACCTGAGCCTGACACGCCTGGCTAGGGCGGCCTGCTCCTTGGCGAGCGCCAGGTTGGTGTGGGAGAGGACGACCGAAGACTCGGTGAGGAGCTTCACGAGCTCAGCGGCGTCCTCCTTCGCCTTCCTGGTCTTCATGGGCTGAAGGGTCTCGAGAAAGGACTTAACCCTACTCGTCCGTCGCGGTCACCGTGAAGCTCAACTTCGTGCTGGCGGAGTCGGCCCTGGAGCTGATGCCCAAGGAGCTCTTGAAGAGCCCGGCTGTTGTCAATGACGCCCGCAGGAGGGGGCTGGACGCCTCGCGGATCCTGCTCGACAGGAGCTTCCACCACTCTGCGATGAGCAGGCTCAGGGACTCGGAGAAGAGGGGGAGGCCGGACCTGGTCCACGAAGCGGTGCTGAACGTCACGGGGACGCCCCTGTTCCTGGAAGGGTCGGTCAGGCTATTCGTCCACACCTGCGCGGAAATGGTCTTCGAGGTGGCAGAGAGGACAAGGATTCCGAAGAGTTACTTCAGGTTCAGGGGGCTGGTGGAGAAGTTGCTCGCGGAAAGGTCGGCGGACGAGCTGGTCAAGGTCTACCCGGGGACGTTGCAGGAGCTGGTTCGGAGAATCTCCCCCGACGCGGTCTTCGGGCTGTCGGTTCAGGGAAGGCAGACGAGGCTGGAAGAGCTCACCCGGGAGGTCTGCGAGAAGAAGAACCCCTGCGTGCTGGTCGGGGGGTTCCCCCGGGGACACTTCTCTCAGGGGACGCTCGAGCTCGTGGATGAGTTGGCGAGGATACATCCCAGGCCCCTGGAGGCGCATGTGGTGGCGGCGAGGGTCGTCTACGAGGTCGAGAAGGCCTTGGCGGGTTCAACGATTAAAAGCCCTGAGTCAGGCTCGAGGGTTGTGCGGTCGTCGTCCAGCCTGGTCTAGTCGCAATTGCGCCAAGAGGACATAAGCCCTCCAAGCTTGTAACCCGGGTTCAAATCCCGGCGACCGCACAGTCTTCAGCTCTCTCTTGTAGGCATAGCCTCTCAGATTAACTGCTGCAAAATCTTTCAGAGAGAAACAGCAGTCAGGTTGGGACCAGGGAGCCTACGAACCAGAGACTGGGTGCATGTGTATGCGGAGAGAACTCTGGCGGTAGTCAGCCCTAACGTCATCGTGTTTGCGGGAGTGGGTGTTCCTGAGAATGTTTGGGTTGGACTAGGACAGTCCGACCTGTTTCATCAGTCCGACTAGGTCGTAGAAAAGCCGCTCCTCAAGTATCTCCCCTACATCATTCCAGTGGGCCACAGTACAGAACTCGACGTGGAAACTCTTGTTGGTCGGAGGAATCACCTTGCCGTCCGCTCCCGTCATCGGACCCTTCATGGTACCTGAGAAATCTGCTACCGTGCAGGTGTAGTCGCCCTGACCGAAGAAGACCTTGTAGGGATTATTGATCAGGTGGTTGTCCGGAAAGGTCTTGAAGAATTCAACGGCTTCCAGGTCATGGTTGTGCCGTCCAATCGTAGGCGGTGCTCCGCCAGGCCAACAGACCTCGACATATTCGTGGTGACGGTTCCTGAATGTCTCCCAGAGGGAACTTCCAGGTCCTGCATTCCAAGCGTCGTCCAGAGTCTTCATGAGCTCCAGATTACGCTTGACCGTGGGTTCCACTTCCATTGTGTGAATTGTTGTCCCAGCTATCCCTTAAGCCTTCTGAAAGATTCTCCTGAAGAGTGTGCACTCTCTCTGTCCTTCTTGGTGGTAGGCTTAACTTCTGTAAGATATTTCAGAAAATAAAACAGGGCAGTTAGAGCAGGTCAGCGTCCCATCCTACGAGGGCGCGCCTGTGTATGGAGAGAAGGCTCTCAGAGTGATGCTGACCTAAAGTTCGAAGCCAACGTCGCTTGCAAGAATAAATAGCAAACAAACCCATAACGGCGCAAGCATGACAGAAACCGTCGAGCTCACGGACAAGGCGTACAAGATGCTCGTTAACGCGAAGAGGTCGGGCGAGACCATTTCTGACACGATAACCCGCAATCCCGACATAAGGAAAGCCAACCTCCAAAAGCGAGGTGAGATAGAAATCACGACCTTGGAGGGAAAGAAGCTCAAAGCAGGAATCATCGAGGACCTCTGTCTTGGAACAGGGTTTTGTGCGGTTCTCGCCCCGGAGCATTTCTCCCTGGAGAGACAGCAGATTGGTGCAGAACCATTGGGCATATCCGATGCAGATGAGAAGTTGGTCGATCTAGAAAGGCTCCGAAGGGCAGCAGAATCGTGTCCCTGGAGGGCGATCTATCTGAAGGACCCGGATACCGAGAATTTCATCGTCAGAAGCGGATAGCTCGTCACTCGCAGGTTGACGGTTCGGTGCTGGAATGCTAATATAATCAGAGGCTATTGTGAGTCCATGGATAGGTTTCTTGTCGAATCGCCACATGAGCCTTCTGACTGCAGGAAAGTGGTGAAGAATGTCTATGCGCAGGGCTACTTGTATAATTGCGACTGGGGATGTAAGGCCGGGGTTCACAAGGCCTGGGTCATGATAGAGGCAGAGGACGAGAAACAGGCGTTGTGGGTCGTCCCCCCAATCCTTCGGACCAACGCCACTGCGACCAAGATAGTAAAGTTCGAACCTGACATGGTCAAAGACTGGGAAGAAGAGTAGAGGAAGGAATTTCTGAAAACGAGTCCGGTGGGGCGCGCCACAGAAGTGTAACGAATACCCCTCCTTTTTCAAGCTAAGTTCACGAAGCTAATCCGAGTTCGATTCCGACGGGGCTCGGGCTCAAGAATAACCAAGTATTAGCACTGACGCGTCAGGTCGTTCCCCGCCAACGAGTTTCGGGATCGGTCAAGCAACCGTAAGAGGATGCGGAGATCGAGCGGATATTCGGATGGCTGTTCGCCAGAGGGTCGTGGGCTGAGAGGCGCGTGGGTTGAGGGTCATGGGTGTTTCGGCGGAATAGCCGTGGTAATCTTGTTCCAGCGCAGGGCGATGAACGCCATCGAGATAGCAAGACCATAGATTACGAGGGCGTTTGCGAAATGGACGAAGATGAGCCCTCCGCTGTTACTAACAATTGCATTATTGGCATCCAGAAATGAGAAGCCCAGCAGACCCTGAACGAAGATTAGGATGACGAGGAGTACCGACATGGATATCGCCGGCCTGTACCGCGGCTTTGTCAGCGCCGCGGCAACTAAGGTTATGATGGCGAGAATGAAGGTCAGGATGCCGGTGCCGATGTGCGTGCCCTCGTCGATGAAGCCGAACACTCTCAAGCCCCCTATGAGCAACTGCAGGAAAATCATCGCCCCTGTGACAAAGAACAGCACGACGGCCGGCTTCAATTTCCTCCTCCACCTGCATGGATATCGATATTTAAGCTCGGTGACTCCTTGACCTCGAATGACTGGTCTTGGTCGCGACATCCTCTCCTAGTTTGGATGTAGCACCGACACCCTTCAAGCGCGCTAGGGGCTGAACCATATGGGTTCCAATCCATCTCCAAGTGCGAAGGTCACTGGCCGGGACTTCGCAGTCCAGGTAGGCGCCCGAACATCAAAAGGGAACTACGGGTTCTCACAATCGTAATGAATCAATACTAACAATCCTCATTTCAGAAATAGAAATCCGCACCACAACTTATTATAGGTGGATCAGATGATTTGAGAGTAGAATCATGCGACTTGGTTCTCCGATCAAACTTCACTCAGGGCTTGCCAAGTTCTCGGTATTTGCCCTCGTCTTCCTGGTTGGGTTCGGGGCAGTGGTGTTCATTGCGAATCCCTTTCGTTCGACGCCGGGAAGCAGCATTAGCGTTGCTAACCCTGCCAGCGCTTCCAAAATGAGCAACGGTGGTAGCTCCCTTCTCACAAGCGCTCCTCCTACCAATACTGGCAGTTCTGGGTCCGGGGGGTTGGACGATCAATCACACTCTGATGATGGCGCCTCGACCTTCGACTCCTAGCCGTCGGGGACTCGGTCCAAAGCGCATGATGGAATCGTGAATGTCAGGCAGGGAGTTGGTCCAATTGTTGTTCGTCACGGGTGACATCTTCGGGTACTTCGCCCTCGCGTTCGTGGTATTCACGGCATGCTTCATGTTGGTCAGAAGGCGCCTCCTCAAGTACACCAAGAATCTCGGCCTCTTGAGGAAGGTCCATGTTTACGCTGCAACCGCCGCAGGTCTGTTCATAATCCTACACGTCGCCTACTTCTACAACTACCCCATCACAGACGCAATCCTGCTTGGATACGGTTCCGCGGCATTGGCGGTCTTCGTGTGGATCACTGGGACGGCTTTCCTCGAACGGTTCAGGGACTCGCTTTTCTTTCACGGAACAATGTCGCTGGCTACAATCGCCTTGATAGTCGTCCACTCTGCCGGCGCGGGCGTCAACATTCCGGCAGGAGTTGCGAGTGTGATTCTTCTCACTGCGGCTTCAATCGCGGTGGTCAAGGCATGGCAGCACCTGACCAAGGCGTTTGTTTCGCTAGGGGCAAGGAAGTCTTGAACCGAAGGGAGTTCGTCAAGAGCCTTGTCGTGGGATCGGTTCTCATCGTAACAAGCGTCTCGGGGGTCTACGAGATTTGGGCGAGGATAGGAGCGGGGCAGCAGCAATCGATTCAGTCCCAGCAGCTGACAACGCAGACCATTCAGACTGGGTCGAGCGGCACGACTCAGGTTCAGGTTCCTCCCGGCTACGTCTTCGTCACTACGGTCGGCAGTCTGGCTGGGAAGACATCGGCTTATTTCCAACATCCCAGCTATGGCATTTCTCTGCTCATCAGCGTCAATGGGCAGTGGAAGGGATTCAGCGCGACTTGTACCCACCAGCCTTGCACTGTCCAGTATGGGGGAGGGTCTGCGATTCAGTGCCCCTGCCACGGAGCCACCTTTGACCCCTCCAACGGAAACGTGCTCGGAGGGCCTGCACCGAGCCCACTTCCTGAATACGGCGTTCAGATTGACGGGAGCGGGAACCTCTTTGTGACGACTTCGGTCATAAACTAGGTGATGCGGCTTGAACTGAACGTCCCACTACACCCCTTGAACAGGAACAAACGTCGTTTATCGCTCCGAGAAGCGGCGATGTATACTTGTCGGCAAAAATGATTGCGCGCCGTAAGGAGGTGTCATGGATACATAGGTATGTATGACCATTCCCAAATCTCTAGTTAGAAGGTTCCCCCAAGAGTACAGTCGTTTCATAGAAGAATCTTACCTGCCCGTCTGATTCGTTTGAATTATACAACCTTTTGAGAGCCCTGTTAAACGCCTCCGAACGCTCCGCTTCCTCTGGCGTCGGCATGAAGGAGAATGAAAGGATCTTGCCCCTTAGTCCCCCGATGTCGAGCGCCTGTGTGCCTGACAGCTTGAACTTCAGGAACTTCCCTCCCCTAAAGTAGGGCGACACAAGTTTTCGGTTCATTTCAGGAACTTTCGCTAGATCGTGTTGATATTTGTTGATGAACCTCAGATACTCTCGAGTTAATTTGCCTCCCGTCTTTGATCTTGTATAAACAACGCAAAGGTGGCAGCCGGGCCTGGCAATCCGTGAGAATTCCTTGGTTGTTCTAGAAGCATTGAACCAATGCAGAGCCTCACCGGCAGTAATCAGGTCGATGCTCTTCCTCCTTAGTTTCGTTCGTTCGGCCTTCCCGGCGACGCTTGCGAAATTAGTGAAGCCTGCGAAGTCACGATCTGCGTGGTACCTCATTCTCGCGTTCGGTTCGACTGCGAAGACCCTGTTTCCATTTGATAGGAAGAGCTTCGTGAGCAACCCCGTTCCTGAGCCTATATCGGCCACGACCTCGTTCTTTTGGAACCCTATTTCCTTGCGAAGCACGTCAAGGATTTCCGGAGGATAGCCGGGCCTGTATCTCGAATACAAATCCGCACGATTTGAGAATCTTCGGGAGGAGCTTGGCTTGGGCAGGATTGCTCACCAAGCCCGACCCGGGAGTTGATTTTAGCTTTCTCAATTAAGAGGAGTGCCTTCAACATCTTCAGGGATGGTCATCCCTCAATGGGAGATCCTCACTGCCAGGTATGACATGAAGACAATGCTGGGCGAGCCAGGTACCCATTCTGGAAGGGTGAAGGGGGCCAATCGCAGCGAATCCGCTCGCTGCAAATAGCTCAATGGGCCCAGTGTGGACCGAACCCCCAAGATTGACTGATTCAATTCATACACCCGATAGACGGAGGGCCACAGGCCTATGGCGCCGGAGCGCCGGCCAAAGACAGCAAGTCTTCGGCAAGATCTTCGGGTTTCGTTATCATCGGCCAGTGACCTGTTTCCATGACTTTGTACGGACCTTCCAGCTTCCCCCACTTCCCAGCGATGATCTCGTCGACGGGGTCGCCACTGAGATTGCAGAAGACGTATGCCTCCTTCACCTCGTCGTAGTTCTTTGACAGTGTGATCGAGTCGGCCGCAAGCTTGATCGGCCAGGGTGTCGCCATGGACATCATCCATTTCCGTTTGGAGCCTACGACATCCTTCCCGATGCGATCGATAATCTCCTCGGTTAGGGGAATCGCATAACCCCCCTGAGGCGGGGGCCCGAACTCTATGGCAGGGTTGAACGCTCCCTGTGGTGTCCTCACTCTCTCTGGTCGGAACGCATCAACATAGATGACCTTCTCCACCTTTTCGGGTACGCGGTCCGCTACGGCCGCCGCCACCTTGCCCGCAAAGCTGTGCCCCGCCAGTACGAAATCGTCGAGACTGTTGTACTTGACTACATTCAAGACATCCTGGATGGCGGTATCCATGCCGACATCTTTCGTGGCTAGGTGGGCCCTTTCGCCCATTCCGGTCAGCGTGACTGGATAGGCAGAATGACCTCCCTTCTCGAGGAGTGTAGTCACTTCCTTCCAGGCCCACGCCCCCAACCATGCGCCCGGGACTAGGACGAATGTCGTCATATCGAGTCTGACGGTCGGTAAAGGGACTCCCCCGTAATAACCTAACGGATTTCTGAACACGCATCAGTCCGAATCCAGATCGGGGTGACGCACGCTCCGCTCTGTTCATTGGATGTCTGACAGCCTGGCGGTCGCCAGCGGGACAGTCATCTCGTCCCTGGTGAGGCCCCCGTGGTGCCCTTTGAGGTCGAGCGCGTCCTTTTTCTTGTATCTGTACCAGACGGTGTTCGTCCCGTGCGGGAGAATCATCAGGTTGCCAATCCTTCTGAGGAATTTCTTGCTGGGCTTGCCGAGCCCGAACAACCCTTCATTCAAGGCTTCGTCCGTCCGCATGACCGATGCGATTCCCTCAAGCTTCTTTGACAGGTAGGACTCCGTTTCGTCAAGGCGGTCGTCCCTGACGCTAAGGTAGGCGTCCCTTGCGCTCCCCCACGGTGGGATTCTTGCACCTGACGGGGCCAGATTCAGGGAGCGGACCAGCTTCCTGTATCTGTTCAGGTAGAGGGTCTCTTCCGGGTTGACGTTCAGCTGGCCATGGTCTGCGGTCGCGATGATGATGGTCCGCCGGGCTGCCTCCCTGCTCAGTCGTGAAAGGAATCCTTCCTGGAACGCGTGGGAGACCAAGGAGGCCTCGACGGAGGCTTCTTCGGTGTTGGGCCCGAAGACGTGTTCGATAGTGTCGACATAGGACCAGTAGACGTAGAAGAGCTTCCTCCCGCGCGACTCCTCCAGGTTTCTTCTCAGGGCCACCGAAAGGTCGGACGCAGACATGTACGGGACGACCTCGGCCCCCCGCCTGGAGACTTTCGAGTAGGCGGAGTCTGCAAGATACCTGTTGGTGAAGGAAACGCTCCCGACCCCCGAAGCCTTCAGTCGTTCGAAGATGGTCTCGCCTTCGAATAGGTCCCGGGGGTCCATGGCGCCAACCAGGGTGTCCCTCCCGCTCTCGCTGGCCCTTGAGAATGGGAGCGTGACGATGACCTCGCCTACCTCCTGCATGTAGACGTACCACTCTGGGAGCCCATGCTCCTGGGGGGTGAGCCCCGTGCTGATCGTGGTCAGGGCGGCCGCGGTCGTCGAGGGGAAGACGGTGGTGATGGGCCGGACGTTGCCCTTCCTGGTCAGAGAACCTATGAACCCGCTCCCGGCCTGGCGGACCCATTCTTTGTAACCGAGGCCGTCGAAAAGCATCAACACGACGTTGTCGATTCCCGAGGTCTCCGTTCCGCTAAAGACGTCGTCAGGCAGGACCCTTGACCCGCCGTCGACACCGAGGAGACTGACCGCCGTCGATGGGATGTTGGAGAGGCAGTAGCCCTGGTAGTCGGGCTTGACAGCGCCGGGAGGGAGCATACGACCGCTTTCTCGGCTAGGCTGATATGTCTTCGGCGTCACCGCAGGATGGGGGATGGACCCTAAGCGTGCCCCTTCAGACTGCGAAGGGCTCCCTCGCTGCGAACCGCGGGAGAATTCGTTCCGCGAAATCCGACTCGGACGGCTGTCGATGGCGGGCCGGCGGCTCGCCGTCCGATGACCTTGTGCGCGAGGATCTTGTTCGGAATAATATGACAACCCCTGCTGCCACCAGGACTGCGACAGCAACCCCTACAGCAGGAAGCAGGTAGTAACCCAAGGACGTGGGTTGCTGGATGATGGTCTGGGTTGTCGACTGCGAGGTGGTGGAATTCGAGGGCGGAGCCTGCTGGAAGAAGTTGGCCGGTTCGATGAGTGTGGGATTTGGTGTCTGGCCGAAGTCGTACATGGAGGTCATGTCCTTCACGCTTGCGTCCCTGGTCCCCAGAGACGGTAGGCCGAAGGTCGTCTCAGCGAACTTGAGCATGGAACCGAATTCGTACTGGGTGTGATCTATCGAGTGCTTCACCCAGGGAGAGATGACGAGCGTAGGGACCCTGAAGCCTAGGCCGAAGTTGTCCACCCGGGGCGGGGCCACATGGTCGTAGAAGCCTCCCCAGTCGTCCCAGGTCAGCACGATGGTTGTGGAGTTCCAGTAGGAGCTCTTCATAACCTGGTTCACGAGGTAGGAGACGTAGTCCATCCCGCAGTCACTCCTAGCCGGCGGGTGTTCGCTGGTGTCGACCCCTGAGCATCCCGACGGGTACGTGGGAGGTTCCCAGGAGCCGGGGATGACCCAGGTAACGGAGGCGAGCTTCCCCGCCTGGATGTCAGGGCTGAAGTACTGGGTGCTCTTGATGTGCTGCGTGACCTGGTCGGGGTGGTGCTGGAAGTAGCCGAAAAGTGGAAGGACGTTCCAAGCGCCTCCCACTGTGACGTCGGGGTCCCCGTCGTACCAGTTCCAGCTGACGTTCTTCATCGACATCTCCTGGGCGAGGGTCGACCAGCCGAGGCTCAGGCTACTGTAGGGATAGGAATCCCCCAGATTCGCGATGATGGAGCCGTTCACAAGCCAGCCGTAGTTCCCCGCTACGGGGCCCGAGGCTCCAGAAGCGATGTACAGGTGGTTCGGGAAGGTCGGACCCATCAAAGAAGAGAAGAAGTTGTCAGCAAGTAGGTAGTGGCCAGCGTAGTCCCAGTAGTACGGGATGTCCTTCATGTCGTAGTAACCCATGGTTTCAGTGTTTCCTCCCTGGGCGGTGATGAACCCGTTCATCTTGCCGTTGGCATAGGCTTGATGCGCAGCGCCCCAGGAATTGGTCAAGAGGCCGGCGCTCTCGCTGCTCAGATGGTGCGGTAGGAACAGGGACTGGTTGAAGGTCAACTGTATCGGATCGGATACCCCAGGAGGGAGCTCATCGCCTGTCAGATTGATGGGCTGGGCGTCGGAGAGCAGATATGGAACGTATACCTTGGAGGTCGGATTGCTGGGGTCTACAGGGATGGCGAGCCCGGATGGGAACCCGTTCGCGCCCGGATACTTCCCGAAGTAGTTGTCGAAGCTGTGGTTCTCCTGGATGATGAAGATGATGTGCTGTATCTTCGAAGGCTGGGCAGTCGAGACCAGCGGAGGGAACGCATAGATCGCGAGGGTGACCACGATTACGGCTACGGCGGCTCGCTTGGTCCACTTCAACAGGCAGCTTCGCCCCGCAGCCCAGTGTTAATCAACCTGACCTCCGGTTTCGACCCCGCTCGTGGAGATCGGATGGAAGTTCTCAGGGACCTGAATCTTCCCCTGGGCCACAAGGTCGAGGTTATGGCAGGCCACGAGATGGTCCCCCTTCACGACTGCGAGTTCCGGTTCGATGCTCTTGCACAAGTCGGTAGCGTATGGACATCTTGTGTTGAAGTGACATCCCATCGGAGGGTTCCGAGGGCTCGGGGGCTCACCGCTCAGTCGGAAGCCGAGGAAGTTCAAAGACTTGGAATGGGTCGTCGAAATCAGGGCTTGGGTATAGGGGTGCATGGGGGAGCTGAAGAGCGCCCAGACGTCCGCAATCTCGACCACCTTCCCGAGGTACATCACCGCAATCCTGTCGCAGATTCGTCCGACCACGTTCAGGTCGTGTGAGATGTAGAAGAAGGTGAGGCCGAACTCGGTCTGGATCTCAATCAGGAGGTTCAGAAGCTGTGCCTGAATGGAGACGTCGAGCGCTGAGGTGGGCTCGTCGAGGATCATGAACTTCGGCCGCCTCACAAGCGCCCTGGCGATGGCCACTCTTTGGCTCTGACCCCCGCTCAGCTCGTGGGGGAACTTTTCCAGGAAATAATCAGGGAGACCGACGCTTGCGAGTGATTGCAGAACCATCTCCGCCCTCCCTCTCTCAGGGACATGGGCCGATGCCAGTGGCTCTGAGATGGACTGCCTCACCGTCCAGGTCGGATCCAGGGAGGAGAGGGGGTTCTGGTAGACGTAGGAGAGTTGGCTGCTCCACTTCATCCGCTCCTTTCCCTTCAGTTTCAACACGTCAACGCCATCCATCGTCACCTTCCCCGAGGTGGGCTCAATGAGCCTGATCATGCTCATGCCAAGTGTGCTCTTCCCGGACCCTGATTCCCCGACGAGGCCGAACACCGTGTTCTTCTCGATGTCGAAGCTAACGCCGTCCACGGCCTTGATGTACTCTTTCTTCGTGAGCGGGAGGCGGCTCACAGGGAAGTACTTCTTGAGAGATCTTACGGACACTAGGGTTTCCAAGCGATGATCAACTCTGATACAGGTGGCAGGCCACCGCGTGTCCCGGCTCAACGAATCTGAAGGCGGGATCTTCTGTCCTGCACCTAAGGAAGACATAGGGGCACCTGGGATGGAACTTGCATCCAGAAGGAAGGGCCTGAGGGTCAGGAGGGCTCCCCCCTATTGACGCTAGAATCTTTTCCTCGCCAACGCTCTTCCTGGGCTTTGGAACCGCCGCGAAGAGGGCCTGGGTGTACGGATGCTTGGGGGACGAGAAGATCTTGGAGACTGTTCCACTTTCGACAATGCTTCCGGCATACATCACGATGATCGAGTCGCAGACGGCTGAAACCACGTTCAGGCTGTGGGTGATGAAGAGCATGGAGAACTCGTGCTCGCGCCTCAGCCGTGAAAGAAGTTCGAGGATCTGGACCTGGATGGTCGCGTCGACTGCGGAAGTGGGCTCGTCGGCAATTATCAGGTCGGGCTGGGTCGAAAGCGCCATCGCTATCATGGTCCTCTGCTGCATTCCTCCGCTCAGTTGGAAGGGATAGGAGTCTAGCACCTGTTCGGGGTCAGGAAGCTCAACCGCCTTCAGAAGCCCCACCGCAAGGCGTTTCGCCTCGGCCCTGTCGACTCCCCTATGGAGTTCGAGGACCCTGCCTATCTGGTCTTTCACCTTGAAGAGGGGATTCAGGGATGTCATCGGGTCCTGGAAGACCATGGAGATTCGCTTTCCACGGATTCTACGGAGCTTCTCCTCTGGAAGGTCGAGCATGGACAACCCGTCGAAGCGGACCTCGCCTGAGCGGTACACAGCGTTTCGTGGAAGCAGCCGGGTCAGCGCATACGCGAGGGTCGATTTTCCCGATCCCGACTCCCCGACGATTCCCAGGATCTGCGACTTCTTCAGAGAGAGGCTGACTCCGTTCAGGGCATGGGTGGACCCCTGTGCAGTAAGGTAGTCCAGGGAGAGATTGTTGACAGTCAGGAGTTCGGCGTTGCCTGACATCGGTTCAGTTGCGCCTCCCCAGCTTGCCAAGGCCCAGCTTGCCAGCGTCCATCATCCCTATGTCCACCCGGAGCTTCGGGTCGAGCCTGTCTCTAATTGTGTCGCCCACCAGGTTGAACCCGATCACCAGGGTAGTGAGGAAGATGCCCGGGAATAAGGCGTACCACCAAGAAGTAGCGATTTGATTCGCGGATTCGGCTATCATGACTCCCAGGTCGGCGGTTGGGGGCCTGACCCCGAGACCCAGAAAACTCAGCCCTGCCTCAGCAAGGATGACGGCCCCTAGGTCGACTGATATCAGCACCAGCAGGGGAGAAATTGCGTTGGGAAGTATGTGCCTTGCTATGATGCTCCTGTTGCTGGCCCCGCCGGCCTTGGCGACGATGACGTAGGGTCTGCTACGTATCTCCAACGCCTGTGCCCTCGCAAGGCGCGCAAAGCCCGGCCACCAGGTCGCCCCGAGCGCGATCAAGACATCGTTGAAACCTGGCCCGAGGACGGCGACTATCACCAGGGCGAGGATGAGGTGGGGGAACGACAGCCAGATGTCTGTAATCCGCATCAGTGCTTCGTCGATGAGGCCTCCGAAGTATCCCGCGGTTAGCCCAACGGCGAGCCCGATGGCCACGGCCATCATGACAACCAGAACTGAGATTGTGATCGAGGTCCGGATGCCGAAGAAGATTCTGCTCATGATGTCGCGGCCAGTCTGTTCGGTTCCGAAGAGGTGTTGCCACGAGGGGGGACAGATGCCGGCGGCCGAGGTCGGGCATGTAGTGTTGGCGGTCTGGCCCGCTCCTTGGTCTGGATAGGGAGATACCCAAGGTGCGAAGATTCCAATGAAAACCATAGTCCCAACGATGATTATCCCGGCCAGGAACATCTTCTGGTGAAGGAGTGGCCGGATGGAACGCGCGATTCTGCCTGTCCACTTGAGGCGAGGGGAGTTGGCGTTCATTAGACATTGATTCTCCTGTCCATCATCAGCTGAATCATGTCGACGGCGAAGTTGGTCACGACGTAGACGATGCAGACTACTACAGAGACCCCGATGATCAAGGGAACGTCAGGAGAGCTGATCGAAGTGGAGGTGGTCCCCACCCCGAGTCCTGTCCTGATGAGCGAGCCCAGCCCGGGCTGGAGGACGAATATGTCCTCCACGAAGACGACCCCTATCAGAGAGCCGGCGAAGATAAGCCCGAGGGAGACTAGGACGGGGGCAAAGGCGTTCTTGAGGGCATACTTCATTTCGATCTCTCTCCTGGGTATTCCGTAGGCCCTGGCAGTGCGGATGAAGTCCTGATTCAGGGTCCCTATCATCGCAGCCCTCGTCTGCCTGATCACCACGCCGATGGGATAGGCCGAAAGCGTCGCGAGTGGGAGTATCAGGCTCCAGAGTATCCGCCCCTCTGTAGCGAAGTTGCCGGAGAGGAGGGCGTCGACGACGTAGGAGCCAGTTATGGTGGGGATGGGATGCTGAGTGAAGAAGAACAAGGAGCCTCCGTAGCCACCGAGAGGGAGAACATGGAGTGTCGAGAAGAAGACGATCTGGAGAATGAGCCCCGACCAGAATTGGGGGACTGCAACCAGCCCCATCGAGAAGATGCGGAGTATGCTGTCGAGCCTTCTGTTCCGGCTTCGGGCGGCGAGGATTCCCAGCGGGATCCCTATGATGGCGGCTATCATGGCCGCCATGGCGGCGAGTGCAAGCGAGTTTGGCAGAGCCTGGAATACAAGGCTGGCGACCGGCTGCCTTACGATGTTGGAGATACCTAGGTTACCGCTGAAGATTCCCGTAATGTAGATCCAGTACTGGACCAAGGGAGGCTTGTCGAATCCGTATTGCTGGGTGATTCTTTGGATCTCTTCAGGGCTGGGATTGCTTCCTGCGTAGAGGGTCGCAGGATTCCCAGGGAGCAGGTGAGAAAAATAGAAGGTTACTGTAACGGTTCCCAGTATCACCAGGAGAGACAGGAGAGCTCTTCTGACTACGTACCAGCCCACATTCAAGGCAGCTCAACCGTAGTACATCTGGTACCAGAATGGGTACGCGAACCCGTAGTTCGGATTCGCAACGTAGCCCTTTACGTGGGGTCCCAGCGCTAGCACGGTCTTCTCACCATAGAGTGCCCAGCCAGGAGCGCCCTGATAGAGCATGAGGTTCGACTTCGCGAACTCCTGTATGGATCGGGGAGGGTTGAGGGCCTCATCGATGTGCGCCTGCTGCAGAAGTGTGGTGTATGTCGAGTTGTGCCAGTAGCTCCAGTTGTACAGGATGTCGTTTTCGTATGGATCCGGCTGGATGGCGAACAGCTCGTTGGGCACCAGCCATGGATCGTTGGTCGTGCCCACCCAATTGAGGAGCAGTATGTCTTGAGCTTGGCTACTGCTGGCGTAACTCAGCGGGCCGGGGGAGAAGACGGTCTTCGTGGCAGAGTTGTAATATCCCGCCTTGATCGAAAGGGAAGCGAAATCCGTCCCCTGTATGCTGAGGGTGACGCCGAGTGGCGCCCAGTTCGTCTGCAACACCTGAGCGGCGATTGCAAGGAAGGGGCTGCCTGTCGAATATGTCACAACCCAGGACGCATTCAGCCCTCCGGTTATGCCGACGGACCTTAGGAGCGCTTTTGCTTCGGTGATGTTTCCTTGGGCTGGATAGCCGGGGACAGAGCTGCTGTAGCCGAACTTTCCTGGGTTTATCCCACCGCTGAAGAGGTGCCCGTAACCATAGAAGGACTGGTTAAGGACCTGGCCGTAGTTGACGGCCGTGAGGAGAGCCCTCCTCACCACGGAGCTGTCCAGAAGAGGGTGGCGCGTGTTGAAGAGGCACCAGATTGTAGCGAAAGACGTCGCCGGATCGGCGACAACACCCTGAGCCCTGAGCGATGGCAGGAACTGGAAGTTGCCGCTGATGCCGGTCATGTTCACCTGCCCTGATTGGAGAAGTTGTACCGCGGTGTTGGGTTGGGATACGAACTTGATGAAGACCTGGCTGAACTGGTTTGGCTGCCAGCCTCCCCAGTACTTGGTGTTTGCCCACAGGGTTATCCCGGTCGCAAAGGCGGACTCGTTTGTCACGATAATGTACGGCCCACTCCCATCGTCGTGGTACCTGCCGAACCAGAAGGACAGGCCTGTTTCGTTCCCTGCTTTGACGCCAGAGTAGGTCCAGATGTGCGGGCTGAAAATGAAAGCGGAGTAGCCGGCTCCCACTATGGCAGGGACGTTTGCAGGGAAAGTCCAGTTGATCTGGACGGTGTAGGGGTCGACGGCTGCAACGCTCGCCAGTCCGTTCCAGACGTCAGGTGCATCTCCCTGCCCCAGATGTGCCGTGTTGGTTATAGAGAAGACGACAGCGGTGGAGTTGAACGGAGTCCCGTCGTGGAAGGTGACCCCCTGCCTCAGCTTGAAGGTCCATTGCGTGTAGTTGTTGGCCGAAGTCCAGCTCAACGCGAGCTGTGGAACCACCGTCTGGTTCGGCTCAACTAGGGTGAGCCTGTCGTAGACGTTCTGGACCACGTCGATGCTCGAAGTTTCCCGCGGGTCCATGTCGCTTGTCTGGGCGTTCCTGATTGCGACCAGAACCTTCCCCTGGGGGTGATGGTTGCTGACTGTTGAGGGGGCGAAGATTTCGTAGGCGGCAACTGCCACTACTGCGATGAGCACAATAACAATGATCGTCAGAATCCGGGAAATCGCACGTCTTTGACGAGAATAGAAAATTCTCATCCAAGAAGAAATCCAGATGTGGCCGTTATAAGGTTTGGCGACGTTGAAGATAGAAAGACAACGGTCGGTTCGGGTGATAAAAGGGAGGGAGGAAGGAGAGCCTAGCTTGCCGGAGCCGGCATTGCCTTTGGCTTCCTTCTCATCATGTAGACTGCTGCGACTGCGATGATGACGATTGCTGCTGCGACCCCGCCAATGATGAGATAGGAGGTGTAGTTGGTGGGGACACTCTCAGCGGTCGTCCCCCAGTTGACAGCGTTCACGACGAACTTGTACCCATCGTAGGTGACGTTCTGTCCGAACTCCGTTGTGGCCGAGGTGATGTATGAGCCGATGAAGCCAGCGCCCCCGAGCACGACCTTGCTGTAGGTGCTCCCTTCGGGGACCTTCTCTGCTGCGGAGAGCGTCCACTGACCGGGCGCCCCACTCGGAGTCACTAGGGTGTTTGCGGCTCCCTGAGCCTGGAGAGTTCCCTGCGGACTGGTGCGGTAGAGCCAAGCCACAGTGTCTGTGGGGAGCTGGTCGAAGGAGACGTACTTGCCATTGAGGTAGCCGATGACGTTCGTGGTCCCGTGGAATCTGACCTTGGACGTGCCGCTGGTCAGGGTGGCCGCCCATCCCTGCGTGTTGATGCCGTTGTCGCCAGCGTTCGCGTATACCCTGAAGCCCGCCCCTGCAGCCCCGACTCCTGGCTGGTCCGTAACCTCGCCGTAGTCGAGACGCAGCGACGAACCTATGGCGCCCAGAAGCATGTTGGGGACGGCTAGTTGCAGGCTGAAGTTCGCGGTGGCGTTGCCGGAGGCGTAGTTGCTAGTCCCGCTGACCATGATGAGCTTGCCTCCGGTCTGGAACCAGCTCTTGATGGCCGCGACCTCGGACGGGGTGTAGTTCCAAATCGCATTGCCGTGATAGATCTGGCCGATGAACAGGACGCTGACTCCGCTCAGATCGCTCGAAGATATGGGAGTAGTCTTGTTGAGCAGCTGTGTGTTGACGGTGTAGCCCGCTGCAGTAAGGTTGCCCCACATGTTCTTCATGTCGGCCTGCTGGTCCGAGTACTGCGGGGGTATGCCGTCGGCTCTGTAGCTTGTCATGTTACCTACCGTGACATGATAGTAGTCGACTGCGACTACTCCGCTGCTTGCCTTCGCCACGCGGGGAGGGAAGAAGACGATGAACCCTGATGTGATGATGAGACTAATGAGTAGAATTACTGACAGATTGGACCTTTTCATATCCAATTGCAACCCGCGGCCAGATAGCCTGTTAAAAGTCTTCGGAATATCGCGCCGTGCACAATAGGTCACAGTATTCACCATAGCCGCGTGGCGTCCTTGGGTTGACTAGTTGAAGAACTCGAACATGCTCGGCGCGTTGACGTCGTTGGAAGTGAACGGGTGAAGGCCCCAGTTCTGCTCGATGGTGGCCAGGAACGAATATTGCGAATATTGGACCGAGGACCGGTACCCCGTCTTCACGTGCGGGCCGGCCCAGACTGCGTAGATCAAGTCGGACGGGTAGGGGTTGACCCCTTCGTCGAAGACGACAAACAGAGCTGCGTTCTGTGTTCTGAACAGGGTACTGTTCAGAATCTGAGGGACGACATTAGAGAGGTACTTGTTACCGAAGGCGGCCGTGGAATCGTGCATATCGTCGAGCAGGTTCGGGGTGAGCCACATGAAGTTCGAAGCGGTTGAGACCGAATTCAGATCCTTCAGGAACAAGTCGTCGGTCTCCTGGCTGGTGCTCATCACTGAATTGGCTGGGACGACCCTTGAGCAGCGTGCGGGGCTGTCTATGATGTCGTTGAAGTAGAGGAAGGGGACATGCCTGGCGATGAAGTTGCCAGGTCCCTCTTCTGCCAGGTAGCATCCCCCGGACGAACGGGCCTTCGTAACATTCGCAGGGTAGTCTTCCACGTAGGCCTTCCAGGTCAGGTGGTGGGCTTCAAGTCTGTCAACCAAATTCGTGGCGTTGTTGGCCGTGCACATGCCCGTGTCCCCGGTCGGTCCGCAGTCAGCGGTGGCCCAGTTGATGAAAGGTTGCCCGGACAGAAGAGCGAGGTAGTTGGGAAGGCTTGGATGGGCTACCCCAGTATAGTGGGTCGCCAGGGAGAAGTTGTTTGCGAGGCCTTTCATGAAGGGGGATGACGAGCCTTGCATGATCGAATTCAGGGCCTGGTTTTCCATCAGAATCACGACGACGTAGTCGAACTTGTGGTTCATGGGGGCGAACGCCACCACGTTCGCGTTGCTCGTGATTGCCAACGAAGACGTGGATGCAGATACGACTGAAGTAAGGAGCAGGACGATGACCACTGTGGGGAGTAGTCTCTTGATCAACTCTTCGCACCTACTGTTATGGTGAATGTCGAGACCGGCCCCGCCTGTACGCTCGAAGTGAGCCACAGATCCAGCTCAACTTCGATGATTCCTCTGCCGTTCAGGACCGTTCCGGAGTTGGGGGAGGTGACTCTGCCGACGGAGGGTGAGAGGGTCGAGCCGACGGTGATTGTGACAGGCGTGGTCCCGGTGTTCTCTAGACAGAGGTACTGGATTCCTTCGGTGGTTGGGGCGAGGTTCCCCCAGTTGATAGTAAGAGAGGAGTTGCTATAGGGTCGCCCGGCGCAGGCAGTCTGCGAAGTTGGCTCAATCGCTGCCATCAAATTCGCGGGCGTGCTGATGGTGCTGGTGGTCGATGACGTGCTGGACGGCCGGAAGGGAGACCAGACGAAGACGAAGTACCCCGCCATAAGGGCCACCAACACGACGACAACGGCCGCGACGAGGATCTTGGAGAATCCGCGACGTGTCCTCATCTTCGTCTGGCGATGTCGGTCCGTTATTTAACCCCCTTCGAGCCTTCTGATTTCAACTAGTCTCAACGCCGGTCCACCAATCCACATGAGACGAAGAACCCGGAGATCAAGTCAAAGCTGCTGAGCAGAATTGAGAGTTTCAAGAAATCGGCCGGCGATGGTCCTCATCAGTAATCCTTGACCTGGGTACTTCTCCGTCGGGTTCAACCCTTCGGGGGCTTGGAAACCAACCTTTGCATTTTAGCTTCAGAGAGCCGCCAGAGTGGACGGAGCGATGATTACAACCGTGCCAAGGGCGAAGAAAATCCCCGCCGAGAGCCACTTGAACCATGCGGCCTTGCCTACGAAGGCCTTCTCGACGATGATCAGGCCTGAGAGTAGGATCATGGAGACTAAGCTCATCGCCGCGACTGCCAGCATCACGAGCATGTACAGACAGCAGCACCCCACGCAGTAGACTCCGTGTTCCGCTCCCATCCGAAACGCCCCAGAGAGTCCCTTCTTCGTATGGGTTACGAAGAACCCCATCGGGGAGATGCACTGGCCCAGCATCTTCTCCTTCAGAGGGGTCAGCTGCCAGACCCCGGTGGCGAAAAGGACGGCCGCCACGCCGATGACTGATAACGGCGACAACCAGGGCAGGATAAGACTCAGCTGGAAGACTGCATAGACAGCGGCGAACAGGCCTGCCCCCAGCAAGAGGTAGAGCGAAAGATAGCCACTGAGGAATGCCGGAGGCCCCGCCAATCGAGAAAGCCTGGGCCTTTTCTCCTCCTTGGTTGTCAGCCGGGAATAGAACGACATGACTGGGACCATGGCAGGGAACATCATCGCTATCATCCCGACCAACCAAAGCACGAGGAAAGATGCGATTATGCCGGTGTCCGGGGCGGTGAACATGCTTGACATTGTGATGATTGGAATTGTAGGGGCCATGGAGGCCATCCCCAGGGGCGAAGAGGCCTGGTAGAGGATGGCTGAGAGGTACCATGCCCCGATGGCTACTACTAGCAAGGGTACGCCAATCGAGAGCTTGAAACCGAGATTAGAGGTGGCAGTCTTGGACATCGGCCCCAAATGGGAGCTATGGCAGGCTTAAATCCTAACCTGTTAGGGAAGAATGCGGTTGACGAAGTGGGAGCTGAAGGGAGATTACTTCGAGGCGTGCAACTGCGAGCTTACCTGCCCATGCATATTCCTCAGCCCTCCGACTGGAAGCGATTGCACGGTCCTTCTGGCGTGGCACATCGACAAGGGGAAGTTCGGTGACACCAAGCTGGACGGGCTGAACGCTGCCTTGGCTGTGTACTCTCCGGGCCATATGCAGAAAGTGAAATGGAAGGCGGGCCTGTATCTTGATTCAAACGCGAGCAAGGCCCAGGCTGAGGCTCTGGGAGGGATATACGGAGGAAAGCACGGAGGAAACCCTGCAGGCCTCGCACCGCTAATAGGCGAGATCCTGGGGGCGAAATCACTCCCAATCAGGTACAAGATTAGTGGCAACAAGCGGAGCCTGAACATATCCAACGTGTTGGACCTCGAGGTCGAAGATGTGATGGGGCCGAACGGCAAGGTCAGCGCGATTGAGAACTCGCCCTTCGCCGAGCCCCTGGTCTACGTAGCGAAGTCGAGGAAATTCACTTACGGCGATTACGGAATGAACTGGGAGATCTCCGACAAGAACGGCTTCCATTCTCCGTTCTCCTGGAAAGGCTCTTAGTACAGAACCCCTGTCCGATGCCCTGGACCTATGTTGAATCGAGTGGCCCAGCGGAGAAGGGGCTAGCGCCAAGTTCAAAACGAACCCTCTGCGATGACAAGGGAGATGTCTCATGGTTGAGGTCGGGAAGGTCATCAAAGTCGAAGGCCTGACGAAGTCATTCGGGGAGAACGTCAAAGCCGTGGACGGGGTCAGCTTCGATGTGAATGAAGGAGAGATTTACGGGTTCCTGGGTCCGAACGGGGCAGGGAAGAGCACCACAATCAACATGCTTACGACTCTGATTCCTCCAACCTCGGGGACGGCAACGGTGTGCGGCTTCGACCTTCACAAGGACGCGAACGAGGTGCGAAGGAGCGTCGGGGTCGTGCCTCAGGATTACACTGCCGACGAGGACATGACAGGCTATGAGAACATACTGCTCTGTGCGGACCTCTACGGCATCCCCCGGAGCGATTCCAAGCGCCATGCGGTCGAGCTCCTCCAGCTGGTCGAGCTGCAAGACGCAGCCAAGAGGAAGGTGAGCACCTTCTCAGGAGGGATGAGGAGGAGGCTGGAGCTAGCCTGCGGCCTAATCAACTACCCAAGACTCCTGTTCCTCGACGAGCCGACCCTCGGTCTTGACGTCCAGACTCGCGCGGCCGTCTGGAAGTACATCCGTCAGCTCAAGAAGGACTACAACATGACCCTGTTTGTGACGACCCATTACCTCGAAGAGGCCGATTCCCTCTGCGACAGAATCGCGATCATCGACCATGGACACATTGTCAAGATCGGCACCCCGGACGAGCTCAAGGCTGCGGTCGGGGGGGACGTGATAGTCGTCGGTGTGAGGGAGTCGGAGCCCGACATATCCTCAGACATCGCGAAGATCGGCCTGGTGAAGTCGGTCAGGAAGACGGACAACGAGTACCGTATCAAGGCGGAGGCGGGAGAGGAAGCGTCCCCGCAGATCATTGACGTGATTCGGTCGAAGGGACTGCATGTCTCTAAGATCTCTCTGACGAGGCCAAGCCTGGATGAGGCGTATCTAGAGCTGACGGGTCGCACTTTGAGGGAGGAGGAGACCAACAAGTGGGCGATGATGAACCAGAGGAGGACGATGCGGGTATCGAGGTCGTAGGGGAGAGAATTGGTGGATAAGGAACAGCTGGCAGTGAAGGAAGCGAGCGCCCAGACCCCTGTGTTGGAGCGCCCGACGCCGGTCGTAGAGGGCCAGAAGCTGGCGGCGATGCCGAGCCCCAAGCTCAACACGAGCCCGTTGCATGGGTTGTGGGCCCTGACCCATAGGGACCTGAGGAAGTGGTACACGAACCCGTACCAGCTGATAATCTCGCTCATCCAGCCGGTGATCTGGATGGGACTCTTCGGCAAGGCCCTGAACTTCAGCTCCTTCATCACGGCGGGGGCTCCGAGCGGGGTCAACGCCAACGCGATACTGCTGGGCTTCTTCGGGACCACCAGCTACTTCTCGTACCTGGTGTGCGGGATGCTCGTCTTCATCGTACTCTTCAGCTCCACCTTCGCAGGCATGTCGGTGGTTTGGGACAGGAGGTTCGGCTTCATGAACAAGGCGCTGAGCACCCCGGTTAACAGAGGGGCGATTGTGATGGGCAAAATCCTCCAGAGCGTGATAAGGTCGCTCATCCAGGCTGCGGTAGTCCTGGGGATTGGCATCGCCCTGGGAATGGATACGAGCAGCCTCACGGTGGTGGGGCTCGCCGGGACGTTCGTGGTCATATTCCTGGTCGCCATGGGCCTCTCCGGGCTCTTCGTCATGCTCTCGCTGAGGTCGAGTAACTGGCAGACGCAGATGGCGATAATCAACCTGCTCAACCTGCCTCTGCTCTTCGCGAGCAACGCCCTCTTCCCAGTGAAGATCATGCCGTTGTGGCTGCAGGACGTCGTGAGGGTCAACCCTGTGAGCTACGCCATCGATGGAATCCGGCAGCTGCTGATAGGAGCGACCGGATCCTATGCCCTCTGGCTCGACTTCACGGTAGTGCTGGGGTTCGCGACCTTCTTCTCCGCGGTGGGAATCGTGATGTCGTGGCGGTTGCTCAGCAAGTAGCGCGGCGTAGCCATCCCATGGAAGTCGCCACAAGTCTTCGGTTCAGCTAGAATCTCCGTCAAACCCTGTTTTTCCTTCTCGCCTTAAATACCCTCCAGGGGTCTCCCTAACCATGGATTCAGTAGTTCACTTCGAGCTACCTGCCAAGGACCCCAAGAGAGCGTCTGCTTTCTACAACAAGGCCTTCGGCTGGCAGTTCAACCAGTGGGAAAACATGGAGTACTGGATGGTCGGCACTACGATGTCAGACCAGAACGGTCAGCCCACCTCCCTAGGCGCCATCAACGGTGGCATGGGGAAGAAGGGCGGAGCACTCCAGGCACCAACGGTCACCATCAAGGTGGCCGACATCGACGCGACCATCATGAACGTGTCCAAGCTAGGCGGGAAGGCCGTCGGCAAGAAGAACGCAGTGGGAGACATGGGCTTCACCGCCTACTTCAAGGACACGGAAGGCAACGTCGTCGGTCTCTGGCAAGACAAGGCAAAGTAAGCTTCGGGTCGATTGACCCGGACCTCTCTTTTTTGCGATGGTTCTACTCTACTCACAGGCTCGAGCCCTGGGCGGCGATCTCGGCGAGCGAGCGGTTGCTGACGGCCGAGAAGTCATCGTCTTTGGCGTCGTAGCCTTCCTTTGAGAACTCGTCCCTGTGCTTGATCAGGAGCCACGACTCCCTCCCTCCAAGTAGATTTGTGCGGACGAGCGCGAACGAGCCCTTGAGCTTCTTCCCGTAGAGCCGGAACTTCAGATTCCCGTCCTTGAGGCTCTTCCGTGCGACCTCGTCGGCCTCCTTTCCCGTCACCTCCTTCCTGAGGCCCTTGCCAACCTCGAGCTCGGGGTTGTAGGTCCCCTCGTCCCATATCATGACGGGCCCTCCCCCCACTTGGCCCTTGGGGATGACCCCCTCGAAGTGGCGGTAATCCAAGGTGTGGTCTCCTGTCGGAAGGGCGAGCCTCCTGACCTTGCTGTCGAGGGTGGGGCCCTTGGGGACGGACCAGGAGGGCATCACACTTCCGATCTCGAGCCTCAGGTCGTAGTGGAGGGAGGTGGCCTTGTGCTTGTGGACGACGAAGGCGAGGCCGCTCAAACGGGGAGTCCTACCTTGCGGCAGAACTCTGGGAACCTTGGGTCCTTTCTCAGCTCCTCAAAGATGGCGGCAAGCCTTCTTTCTCCTGACACAGTGGTACCTTGCAATGCGAGGATGCCTACGAGATAAACCCGATGAGGGCCTGACTAGACCTGAATTTGTTCTCTACAGCGGAGTTTGGTACGGAGTTGCGACTAGGTCGGTTCGGGACCGGGGTTGCTTACGACGAATGAATTCTGACCGACCATAATACACCATCCATGGAATAGTCCCGATGCTAGCGGAGGCGTCAGGGCGCAGTTTCTGTCAGGAATGCTTGCGTTGTAGTAAGGGAACCATATGGTAAGATTGTAATTCCATTCTTGGTCGTACACGCTGACCACAGTCGTCCTGCATCCGGAGGGAGAAGCCGCTTCTCTCGCGCAGTTGAAAACGACCGCGTCTGAAAGAGCCCCGAAGCACAACTCGCCCGATGATTGGGTACCGTTGGAGACAGTGCATCTGCCCCATTGGTTCGCGGCGGGGACCAAATAAGCAGGATTACTGAACGGTGGAGCACTGGACTGGGGTTGAGATAGCGACGAAATGAGCCCCAGTGTAACTACGAGACCAGAGGCGAGGAGGACGAAGGCAACGTTTGGGCCTTTCGGCCCCGGAGGCTTGCGAGTTTCCACGATGCCATTGCGCAGAGGCGCCATATTTGACGCTACCCTAAGAGGCGGGCTTCAATCGGAAAGGTTCTTGTTCTGGCTGTCCAATTCGGAGGTGTAGGTAATGAATCCAGAGGACGTTGAGACGTGGAACCGAGCCCTCCTTAGGTTCCGGGAACAGAAGGACGAGCAGTTCAGGACGGACCATGACTCGCCCCTGGGGCATGAGGGCCAGGCCAATTTCCAGGGCCTGAAGTACTTCGACACGGACCCCAGTTTCAGGTTCGAGACCTCGCTCCGTCGGGACCCCCTGACCCGGAGTGTGATCATGACCACCAGCAAGGGGACGAGGCAGCTGTTCAACGACATAGGCCGATTCGAGCTTTCCGTCGGCGGACAGGCGGTGGTGCTCCATGCTTACCAGTCGGCAGAAAGACAGGACCAGAGCATCTTCATCCCGTTCAGAGATGGCACCTCAGGGAAGGAGAGCTACGGAGCCGCCCGTTACCTAGACCTAGAGGTGCAGCATGACGACAAGTACGCCGTAGACTTCAACTACGCCTACAACCCCTACTGCGCCTACAGCGACGCATACATCTGCCCGCTGCCGCCGGCCGAGAACTGGCTCAAGGTCCCGATTCCAGCGGGCGAGAAGAAGTATCACGACTGAACGTTCGCATTTCAGCGTCTAGCTCCATCAAGTTGATATGGCGATAGGCTTGGGTGGGCTCCAGGGTTTCTGATTTGTCGAGCCAGCTCTTTGAAACCAAGGCCAACCAGCCGGTCGGCGGAATCCACATTCTTGGAATCTCTGGGAGTGCCCGCAGAGGCTCCTTCAACACTGCCATCCTGCAGGCCGCGAAGGAATTGGTTCCTCCGGGCGTCGCACTGGAGATCTTCGACGTTTCAGGCTTCCCGATCTACAACCAGGACCTGGAAGCGGAGATGCCGGCCGAAGTGAGGCTGTTCAAGGAGAAGATCAAACAGTCGGACGCGGTGCTCTTCTCAACCCCGGAGTTCAACTACTCCATCTCAGCACTGCTCAAGAACGCCATCGAGTGGGGGAACAGGCCCTCGGACGACAATTCCTGGGAAGGGAAGCCAGCGGCAATCATCAGCGCCTCCGACGGCCCCAGGGGAGGGGCCAGGGCCCAGCTCCACCTCAGGCAGATCATGGTGGACCTGAACATGCATCCGATCAACAGTCCTCAGCTCTACGTGGCGAGGGCCCAGGACAAGCTGGACAAGGACCTGAAGCTAATCGATGAGAAGACCCGGGAGACGCTGAGGAAGCTGCTCGAGGCTCTGGTCGAGTGGGCCGGAAAGGTCTGAAGCAGGAATCAGGTGCCCGTCGGGGCCGGCGCTGAGGCCTGTTGGGATGACTTCCTTCGGCCCGGCCGTTCCTGGACCCAGATTCCCGCCAGGGTCAATACGACTGCCAGGACAATTGATCGAGTCGAGCCCAGGCCGTAGAGCGTCAGCACGTCGAAGAAGAGGAGGCCCCCTGCGACCGCGGTGATGAAGCCGAGTATCCTGTTATAGAAAGCTGCACCAATAATGAAGAAGACGAAGCCGACAATGAGGGGTATCGTGTTGCCTGAGACGAACGTCGTCGTGAGCACGTAGGCGGCGTAGCCAATGGCCAGTCCTATGCCCAATCGGATCAGGAGCAGCCCGATGAGGCCTCCGAGGAGGAAGCCGACGAGGGCCCCGATCGAAGTCCCCAGAGCGCCTGCGAGGTATTGTGCTGCTAGAATGCCGCCCACGGAAGCGCCTATCAGTCCCACCAGCAGGAATGCTAGAACCTTGACGACACGCCTGCCCGCGAAGGCCAGGGCCAAAGATACCAGCAGAAGAGAGAGGAGAAGAGCCCATTCCGGTACCGTGTTCAGGAACGGCTGCAGCTGGGTTGGTATCGACATCTAGTTTGTCCCCTACACTTCCGTTTCGGCGGACGAGGTCTGGCCCGAGGGAACTTAATAGTTCACCTTTGAACAGCAGTCGGCTGATCGTGGGGGAGGAACTGCCCTTCCACTCTAGTCCTCCTCCGACTGAAGCGACCCATCTCTTTCGTCTTCGATAGCTTGTCGTGATTGCTACCAGGAGAAGAACAGTCACGGTCAACGCTTCTGCGAAAGGAGTTGGGCGGCCACGGCCTCAGGAAGTGCCGTCGGTGGTCGCGGGAAAGGTCAATAAATCATGAGCCCTTTTTCCTCAAGCATCACGTGCAGGTTGTTCACTGCCCTGTAAACGTCACCCTCCCGCTTGGCTCCGGTGCAGACGAGCTTCCCGGAGGAGAAGAGAAGGATCACTGTCTTGGGGTCAGGCATCCTGTGGATCAGGCCGGGGAACTGTTCTGGCTCGTACATCGAGCCTGGTAGCGTTCTAGCCGCTTCCTCTAGGTGAATCTTCCCTCCAAGGTTCACCGATGCCACCATGTTCTGTATCTGTATCTTTGCCTCGTTCTTGATGGGAATGCCCTGCTTCTTCAACCTCCTGACGACCTCATGCACCGCCTTTCTTGCCTGCTGCTCCGATTTCGCACCCGTGCAGACCATCTTCCCGGAGCTGAAAATCAGGGTGGCCGTCTTTGGGTCCTTCAGCCGGAATACGAGTCCAGGGAACTGGTCGGGATGATACTCTACGTCGACAAATTTCTTGGTTATCAGGTTGAGGTCGACCCTCTGATCTATTGAGGCAGAAGCAACGACGTTCTCGATGCTCACTATCGCCTTCGTCTGGGGCATTGGCGATGCGTGGAGATTCGAAGGTAGTTAAGGGGTCAGATGGGGTCGGGGATGGTTCCGGTAGCTTTTCAGGTCATTCAACGCTCCATTGGCGCATATTGGACCTTTGTGACGGGTATCTGAAAGAGATATTATGACCCTGGGCCTTGGTTTCCGAAGTTGTCCGATTACGCCTTAGAAGAAGAGAAACTGAGGAAGCTATACGACCAGGCGCGCATACAGGGAAACAAGAAGAAGAAAAGGGAATACAAGGAAAAGATTGCCGAGCTAAACCGACTCCGCAAGTCCGTCCAGAGAGAAAGCAACAGGTCGAAGAGCTAGGGTTTCCCAAGGTGAGAAGGCTTCGGGAGACCAGAGCCTGGACTAGGCGGTCCAAGGACGACATCGATGGCCCTACTGGACGAGGTTGCAAAGCCACTGTAATCGGGGCGACGAGGTTATTGGGGGGTTCCGCCTGGGGTCAAATCGGGGAGGAGAATGGGGAGCAATTGACGAGCGCCATAGCTGTCGATTCACTCTCGAAGTCCTATGGGAACCTTCACGCCGTCGACGGCATCTCCTTCAACGTCGAACAGGGAGAAGTCTTTTCGATGCTCGGACCGAACGGGGCGGGCAAGACCACGACCATAGAGATCCTCGAAGGCCTCAGACAGAGGGACGCCGGACAGGTGAGCGTGCTGGGGCTCGACCCCTGGGCGAAGGGGTACGACCTCCACAAGAAGATCGGAGTGATTCCACAGGGTTTCAAGTTCTTCGACTATCCGACCCCCAGGGAAGCCATCAGGTACTACGCGGCGCTCTTCGGAGTGAAGGTGGACGCAGACGAGATACTGAAACAGGTGATACTCGAGGACGCCGGGAACGTCTACTTCATGCACCTCTCGGGGGGCCAGAAGCAGAAGATGGGGATGGCACTGTCGCTTGTCAACGACCCGGAGCTGGTCTTCCTGGACGAGCCGACCACGGGCCTGGACCCGGCGGCGAGGAGGGCGGTCTGGGAGGTCATACGGAACCTCAGGAAGGAGGGGAGGGGGGTCTTGCTGACCACCCACTACCTGGAAGAGGCGGAGGAGCTTGCTGACAGGGTCGCGATAATGGACCACGGGAAGATTATCACCCACGGCACCGTGGACGAGATAATCTCGAAGCACGGCTCGGGGGAGAGGCTGACGGTGCGCGCGGGGAAGGAGATGGCCGACTACCTGAGGCAGAACACGAAACTCAACGTGGAGTACACCTCAGGGAAGGTGTCGGTCAAGCTGGGCCAGAAGAACGACGCGCTCCTCGCCCTCGGCTCGATGTCCGAGTCGGGGATTCCATACTCTGAGATGACGACCAAGAGGGACAGCCTGGAGGACATTTTCCTCAGGATGGTGGGCGAACCGATGGGGGACAAGGCGAACGACGCAGTGGAGGCGAGAATCAATGGTTAGCATGAGGAGGACCCTGGCTGACCTTTCGGTCTTCGGAAAGGGATACATCCGCAGCAAGGTGGGAGTATTCTTCACCCTGATCTTCCCGGTGATACTTATCCTGCTCTTCGGGGCGATCTTTTCGGGGAGCGGCGGCTCGACCACGGTGTATGTTCAGAACCAGGACTCGGGACCGGTGGGGTCGGGGTTCATCTCCGCCCTGAACAGCACCTCTACACTGCATCTTGTCTCTGTGCCGACTGGCCAGAACTTCACCCAGTACCTCTCGTCCCACTCCGATTCTGACGGGATTGTGATTCCCTCGGGGTTCAGCGCGGACTACATCGCCAACAAACCGGTCAACGTGACCATCTATGGAAACCCCGCCTCGTCGACGAGCGCGGTGGTGTCAGGGATAACCAGGGAGTTCGTGAACGCCTTCAACCTCCACGGGGCGACCGGGGTCCACCTCATAGGAGTCACCGCCAGGTCCGCGACCTCCTCGTCCTACAAGTACATCGACTTCCTGGTTCCGGGGCTGATAGGGTTCTCGGTGCTGACGAGCCCGATGTTCGCCCTGGTCAACATAAGCTCGGAGTACAAGAAGGACAAGATCTTCAAGGCCCTTTCGCTGACGCCGCTGACCAAGACGGAATGGCTGATCTCGAAGGTGATCTGGTATGTCCTCATGACTCTGATTTCGTTCGTCCTGATGGTAGGCACCGGGGTCTTCCTCTTCGGGGCCCACATCACGCTCTCGCTGGGGATTCTGCCGTTCCTGCTCGTGGGGCCCCTTCTCTTCGTGTCCCTGGGGATGTTGGTCGGGACGTCCTCCACCACCCCTGAATCGGCGGCGGTGGTCGGCAACCTGGTGACCTTCCCCATGATGTTCCTCTCAGGGACGTTCTTCCCGGTCTCAGGGATGCCTGCGTACCTGCAGAGCATCGCCCATGTGCTCCCGCTCTACTACGTCATCGAGGGGTTCACGAATGTCATGATCTACGGGAACTACGGGGCGGCCCTGGTCGACCTCGGGGTCCTCGCGGTGCTGTCGGTCATCATATTCGCCCTGGCCGTGCGGTTCTTCAAGTGGCGGGAAGACTAACCAATCCTTCGAAAGGCTTAAGCGAGAACCGTTGTCCGCGGGTCTCGGTGCCGCGGTAGCTCAGCCTGACACATTGGGTTAAGGAGAGCACCCGGCTGAAGACCGGGTTGTCGCCGGCTCAAATCCGGCCCGCGGCACCTCGCTGCACATAGGGACGCGCGTTGGAGAAATTGAATCCTATCAAACCAGGTTCGAATTAATAGTGGACCAAGCCTGGTTTAGCAAGCATGGTACCAGAATCGGGTGCGACCGGGCTCCGGAAAGCATGATATTCTGAGATATTCCGTTAATCGCAGATTAACGAAGCCCGCTGTGCTCATGGAGTCCCCCTAATCGTTCAGCAATTGTTTCTGAAGGAAGGGTACGATTTCATTAGAGCATCCACAATTTTCTGAAGATCATCAACCAAAGTTCCATCCGCAAGTATGAATGCCATTTCTTGGTCCGTGTTCTGAAATTCTTTCTGGAATGATTCTAGGCTCTCTCTCACCTGTCCATAGTCAGGATACCGGGATTCCATGAATATCTCAGAATTCTGAGCTCCATGAAGGGGCTTGTAGACGTTCCTCCTCTTGTCTACTTGGTCAGTCCCGACTTCCAGGTAACCCGCGTCTTCCAAGGGCTCGAGAATCGTCTTGATCAGCCACGACCTCCCCACATTCTTGCCCTTGTCTTTGCAGTACTCCTGTATCTGCCTTACAGTAACTGGCTCTTCCCCTTCGAACTTCAATTCCGTCCCTGTTTTCATAGATAGTTTTGCATTGATGGTTATGTTCCCTTCGAAGCAGGGGACCACGTATTTCCGGTAGAAGTCTACCTTGAATCTCGGCACGGGTGCAGCTATCTCTGATAGGATCAGCCTCGCAGCTGTGTCAATGTCTTCATAATGGGTTATCAGAGCTCTTGCCTGTCCGCGGATGATTATCCTAGCCCTCCTATCTGCGTTCATCATGGTCAGGATGTTGGCGTAGTTCATCAGGTATCTGAACTGTCTCATTCTCACTCCAGTCTCCGCTGGGAATAGATCAGCGACCCACTTGTAGAATGGATTGAAGACGAAATTGTCGTGCCTAGAGCCTTTCCCTTCGACCTGGCCCAGAAGAGCGACCTTTTCCATCGCTTGTCTCGTCCTACTAACCTCGTCCTCGGCCGCCTTTCTCATTTCGTCGGGGAAAGCGTGTTCTAAGTGCGAAGCTCGGAAGACCAAGTAACTGTGCGGTCAACTCATTTGCCTGCTTGTATTTCACAGGGTCCATACTGGGGCTGACTATGATGAACCGGCTTTGAATCTCTGGCCACACCTCCCAGTGGTCTTCATTTCTAGCCGAGGCGAAGATACAGGCGGGCCACCCGACTAGGAGAACTTTCTTGGTCTTGATGCCGCCCACGCCTCGATTCACTGTCTGGTAGATGCTCTCATACGAATCGTGACTGAGGAGGGGCTTGAGCGAGTTCCAGAGGCCGGGATCAGGTGAGTCGAGAAAGACGAGTATCCTGCCATGGAGGCTTATCTTGGTTGCCGAATTGCGCCTCAGCTGCCCAATCTCTGCCCTAATCCTGCGCTTTTCAGTCAGCCCCTCCTGTGACCTCTCCCCTTTGAGCTCCTCAAGCCTCTGATTGAGTCGATCCAGGCGGGGCTGGATTTCTTCACGCGTCTCCAGGTTGATTTCTAGGCCCTCATCAAAGAAGAAAGACTTGGAGCTGGCGCCTAGGAACTTCGCGACGTTTGAAAAGAGCGAAGCGACCAGGTCGATAACGTAGGTTTTACCTTCACTGGAAGGAGCCATAACGCCCAAATTGAGAGGATTAGGCGAATAGGAAGAAAAACAGGTTATGAGTAGATGTTCGATAAACCCACTTTCACGTTTGGCGTAAAGTCCGAGGTAATCTCGAATTGGATCGTTCGTTGGCAAGCCATTTCTACAAGTCCACCCTGTTCCTCGCCAGCATGGCCTTGCTGATTCTGACGCGTCTTCGATACTCTTTGAGACTGATCTTTCGCCTCCTCCTCCGGTCGAAGTAATAGCGGGTTCTCCCAATCTTCACTTCCTCAAGGTAGGACAGGCGACTGCGTCTTGCATTCCGCCTTCTCTCAAACCAATCGAGCATTCTGGTAAACTCGATCATTGCTTCGTTCTGCTGTTGAGCTACTCTATGGAGGCGATCGAGTTCCCTCTCAATCTCGCGCTCTTCGAAGCGTTTGAGCTCTTCGGCGGTTGGGGGCACCAATGCGATGTGTTTTCCCATATGTCGCCTGATTTCCCCCGGAACCCATATTGCATTCTCAATTTTCTGGATGACCTCCTGAAGCGAAAATGTGTTTCTCTCAATCTTGCTTCTGTAATACATCTCGAAATCCTCCAGGAACGGAGATTGTTGTCCTGTCTCTAAGTCACGATGTTCTGCTTCCAACTCCTCCGTATTCCACCGAAACCATCGCAGCATGGAACGACGGGCTGCCTGAAGCACTCGTGTTAGATCCTCATCAAAGAGAGTGTTGGATGTCTCTGTGACCCTCATTTCAAGAGGAGCCTCGCGTATTCCGTGAAAGGGATCGCCTCTCCCTCTAGACCTCGACCGACCCATCTTCGGACGTGTAGATCATGGACTCGACACCGGTGATTCTTCCCATGATCGAATGAACAAGTCGCGCTCAGTGGGGCGACGGAATAGGCTCCTCCGACTCGGGGAAGGTCGAGCCCGGGGATAATCTCCCTCAGTTTTTGGAATAGCGGGTCGTCAAAGGGTTTGGTCAAGTAGATTTGCCATCCTCTTGCGGTTCGTTGCGTCAAACTGGCGGATGGGTCCAAGACATCAGGTGTTGAGTCAACGTCGATGTCAAGGACCACAAGCTTACTCGGCCCGCAGACGACACCCAAGTTACCTTGGTGCAGTATGTTCTGAAGGATCGAATCCCTACTGAACCTGTCTTGCAGCCAGTGCTCCTTGCTGAAGGGCCCCTTCGAGTAGGGCCTTATCGGAATTAGCGTCCATCCCCATTCAATGTATCGGTCGACATGTGCCTCCCACTCCGGGAAGGAAGCGAATGCGAAATCCATGGCGCCGGGAGTTCCCGGCGGTGCCTTGGCAACGCGTATTCCCTTCGTCATCTGCCCCTTGTACTCCACAGGCACGACTTCGAGCGAGATCCTCTTCCCGACGAGGTCAGCAAGGTTGGGGCCAAAGATCGTGCTCAAGACTTCGGCGTTCACCCGGTTCAGTATCAACCCGTTCTCAATCTCCTTGAAAGTCACTACGACTTTCATCTGGTCCCTGATCAATCTGCCTGCAGCTGATTCGATCGTCAGAGTCCTCTTTTCACCTAAGGACGCGCTGTTCAGGAACTTTGGTCTTCTCTCTGGGAAGAAGTCGAGTATCCTCTCAATCATTTGCTGTTGCCGTTAGATATCTAACTAATAAAGCCTTAGATATCTAAAACGCTTATGGAGGGGCGGCTAGCATCACCTGCTGTCATGCGACTACAGAAGCAGAGGAACCGAGAGGTAAGAGGTAAAGAATACTTCAGATGGACAGTGATTATCCCGCCAAAGGAAGTCAAGTCCTTGGGGTGGAAAGAAGGTGAATCGTTGACCTTGGCGAGAATTGGGACCAAATTAGTGATAAAGAAAGAACCTATTCCCAATTCTCGCGCTCGTGGGCGCGTTGAGGAATGAGTTTCGAGATGTTCGAGACGAGGCCCTCGTCCCGAACTAGTGAATCGATGAGTAGCTGTCACACAGGTTATCCCTGTCCACCGGCGTCTGATACCTGTTACAGAATCCAACGCTCCAGAACGAAACACACGTCTCGCACCGTCCCCCCAGCAAGCCTTCAGGCGTGTGGGAGGCCTTCCTGAACCTGGGCGGGTCTCCAGTCTCAATCATCGCAGTTCTTGCACCTCTTCGGGGGAAGGAAGACGTCGACGCCTATGCTGTCGTGGACGATCTCCCAGTCTGTGAGCATCTTCCTGACATCGGATTTTCTTTGGGTCATGGAGCATCGGATGGCCTTCTGGCAAATTAGGGCCAGCGTCGATTGCAAGGCTGTGTGACGGAGGGAGTCTGGTGAAGGTGCTGACTTGTGACTGCCTTCGACACCAGGAAGAAGGTTCAGAGACTACTGTGGGAACCCGACCGACGACTCGCTCGGATCCTCCAGTCCGCTAACTCATTTAGGTTTCGCAAATATCCGTCTTCGAAATGGACGGCAAATAGTCCCCAATTGACATGGGCTCATCATGGATTCTTCAAGGACGGCCACGGAGATTCTGGCATTCTCCCCGAATCTGAAAGTACACGTTGTCGCAGGATTCCAAACCAGATTCTTCCTTGTCCAGGCGCCCACTTGAACCGACTAAGACCTGCCACTGACTTCGAGCAGAGGCATCCCACTTGCCTTCGCCAAAGTTCTCCTGTGGCCTCTGATGAACCACTGCTCTGTATCCAGCGTTCATTGTGGATATATCCCGAGGCCAGGCCATTGCACTTCTGGTGGAAACCGAGACGTCAGTGACCAGCCTTTCGCGTGGAAGGGAAGAGTGCAGCGCTCATCCAGGAAACCGTCGAACCCTGGTGAGAGCCGGGAGAACTGCCTGGAGGACCTATTTCCTGACCCCAGAGCAACTTAGATTTTGGCGCGGACTAACTGGGGTTCGGCGAAGTTCACTCGCCCGGGGGCAGGATCGGCGGTGCTTCATCTGCTCGGTGCAGAAAGAAATCGAAAGGAGGAAACAGCTCGGGAACAGGTTGTATTCGGCCATGATGGGATCGCTCCTCGTCGCCGGTGGGCGAGCATGACCAGCGAAGCGAGCAGTGTTCATAGTCTCGTCCTGGATTCAATGACCTTTGGCAAGAGTTGCCGAAGATGCAACGTATACTACCTAACCATGAACAGAGCCGAGGTACTCTGCCCCTGGTGCATGCGGAACCAAGCCGGGCTGGACCAGCATTTCGCCATGCAGGCACCAGACGAGCAGAACTTCGAAGGCGTTTGAAAGTCCTCCGCACCCACCACAGACGACCGCAGACTGCACCAAGTTAGCCAGCATGGTGTCTGATGAATTCACTGATCAGATGATCTTGGCTTGCCTGGCGACAATTCGCGGTTCACCCGCAGCCTTGCCAACTTTGTGGAAACACCTGCTAGGGCCCCGGGACGTTCTTCAGCCAGACCGAGCCTTGAAAGACCCCTGACCAGCAGCATAGTAGTAGACCATGACTTCCTTGGCCACAGGGCGGGCGTCAAATGATGGGCTTCTCTCGCCCACCCTTGCGTGGCGCGGGCACATCTGACTAATTTCACCTGCCCAAAGGATTTGAATCCGGCTGAACCTGAGCTCGCAAACGGTTTTATCATCTGGCGAATCCGAGGAACTGAGACCACTTGGCTGAAGAAGAGCGCAGACTCGCGGCCATAATGTTCACCGACTTAGTCGGGTACACTGCCCTGACCCAGGAAAGCGAGTCGACCGCCCTTGCCCTCCTGCAGGAACACGCGTCGCTGCTCCGACCGGTCTTTGCGAAGCACGGAGGCCGGGAGGTCAAGATGATCGGGGACTCCTTCCTCGTCGAGTTCTCCAGCGCGCTCAGCGCGACGCTCTGCGCGGTCGAGATCCAGAGGGTCGCCTACGAGCGGAACGTGTCGAACCCCTCGTCCAAGATCCAGCTGAGGATAGGGATCCACGTCGGGGACGTCATCTACCGCGGGGCCGATGTCTTCGGGGATGCCGTCAACATAGCTTCGCGCATCGAGCCCCTCTCAACTCCCGGGAGCGTGTGCATTTCGCAGCAGGTCTATGACCAGGTCTGGAACAAGATAGACCACCCGTTGGTCGGGCTGGGCAAGCACGACCTGAAGAACGTCCAGGTCCCGATGGAGGTCTACAGGGTCGTCCTCCCCTGGGAAAAGGAGGCGATAGCTGGGGAGGCAAAGAAGATCATCCCGCTCGTCGACCGGGTCGCAGAACTCGCGCGGCTCAGGTCGGCCCTCGAAACCATGATACAGAGCGAGGGGAACCTCTTCTTCGTCGCTGGCGAGGCGGGGATAGGAAAGACTAGGATCGCGGAAGAGCTGTCGGCCACGGCCAGGGAGAGGCGCATCACCACGCTTTATGGGAGGTGCTCGAGGCGCGAGGGGAAGATCCCCTACGCCCCGTGGGTCGAGCAGATACGGGAGTTCGTCCGGACCAGTCCTCCTCAACTCCTCTTCAAGGTCATAGGGAACCACGCGGCTGAAGTGGCGAAACTCGTCCCGGAGATAACCGCCTCGGTCGGGCCCGTGAACGCCGGAAGCAGCGGGTCGGTCGACCAGGACAGGCTCAGCTTCATCGACGGGATATCCCAGCTCGTCGTCAACATCTCCAAGGAAGGTCCACTGCTCATCATCTTCGACGACATGAACTGGGCCGACGCTGGCTCGCTCGACCTCATCCTTTCCGCCGCGAGGCAGGCGCAGACCCACAGGATCCTCGTCCTCGGGATATACAGGGACGTCGAGGTCGAAGAAGATTCGGACCTCTTCGAGTTCCTGTACGAAGTCAAGAGGGAGAAGCTCGGAGAGACCCTGACCCTGAAGGGGTTCGGCCCGGAAGACACCGGGCTCATGATCGGAGAGATCCTCGGCCAGAAGACGGTCGATGTCGAGTTCAGGGACCTTGTATACGCCAAGACGGGGGGGAACCCGTTCTTCATCGAGGAGCTGGTGAGGTCGATGGTCGAGCAGGGAGTGCTCTTCAGGACTGCGAATGGGTGGGACAGGAAGCCCATCTCGGAGATTGAGATACCGAGTGGGGTCAGGACGGTCATCAAGCAGAGGCTTAGCAACTTGGACGAGGAGTGTATGGGGATCCTGTCGGTCGCCTCCGTGACGAGCTCGGAGTCGAAGGAGTTCTCGTTCGCCCTGCTGAAGGCGGTCACCGGGATGGATGAGAACCGGCTCGTGGACGCCATGGACAGGGTCCTTAGGACGAGGCTCATCAGGGAGACGAAGATGGCGAGCGGGAGGCCGGGCTTCGCGTTCACCGACACAAGAATCAGGGACGCCATCTACGAGGAGATGACACTGCTCCGGAGAGGGAGGTATCACGTCAAGGCGGCCCAGGCGGTGGAGGTGATCTACAAGGATAGGCTGGAGGACGTGTATGGGGTCCTCGTCTATCACTACATGAAAGGGAACGACCAGGCCAAGGCCCTTGAATATGCGCTGAAGGCTGCTGACAGGGCCTCCAAGGTCTACGCCCATGGCGAGGCTGCAAATTACCTCCGGATTGCGCTTGAAGCCCTGGAAGACACCCCCGACAAGGCGGCCCGAAGCAGGGTCCTAGAAAAGCTGGGAGAGGCAGACAGGTACTCTGGGCGCCAGGATTTCGCGAAGCGTCTCGAAGAAGCTGCCCGACTGGCGGCCGAGGTGAACGAGAACCAGAGGGCGGCCAAGATATACAGGAACCTCGCCTTCTGGTCTTTCGACCTGAACAGGGAGAACGTCACCGCCCCCAACGGATACTTCGAGAAGGCCAAGGCGGCCCTGGCAAAGGAGGGGGAGACCGAGGAGACGGCCCAGCTCTATCATACCTTGGCCCGGTTCTATTTCCTGACCGGCAGATTGCCCGAGTCCAAGGACCTTGCCACCAAGGCCCTGGCGCTGTCAGCTAAGCTGGGTCTCCCTGAGGTCGAGGCTCACGCCCACCTGACCCTGGCGATAGTCGCACCTGCCACTGAGAAGGAGGCGAAGTTTCAGAACATGAAGAAGGCCCTGGCCATAGGCCTGGAACACAACTTCTACGACGTTGTGATGAGAGCCTACAACAACCTCACGGTCGAGAGCGAATCAGTGGAGGAGGGGCTGAAGTACTCGAATGAGGCCCTTTCGTATTTCGACAGGGTCGGGTACAAATCGTACGTCGACTTTTCCAAGCTTTTGGTGGCCGGAGCCAGCATGTTCAATGGCGACCTGGAGCGGGCGAGGGCGATAGCCCAAGAATTCATTTCAGACCCGAGCGCGTCACCGTCGTCCAAGAGGGAAGCCATAGCTGAGATGGGAGAGGTCTTGACTTATCAGGGGCGTTACGACGAAGCGGAAGAGTACCTGCACAGGTTTCATGGGATTCTCGAAGGCGGCCAGGATTTCCAAGAGCTCCTCAGAGCCGGCAACGACTTCGGCGTTCTCTATGTAGAGATGGGGGACTACACCAAGGCGAGGAAACACCTTGAGGAGTACATGAACATGGTCCGCGAGAAGAATCTCTCCACCGCGCTCACCTATGCGCAGTTCATCGTGGGCACCCTTTGGTACCTTGTACAGGCGTCAATCGGAGTCGGGGACATGGACGCGGCTCGGGCCGCCTCCAAAGAGGCTGGTGACGTCTACGAAAAAGCTCGGACTGATCTGGTGCTGGGCGGCGTCCTTGCGATCGATGGGGCGATGAAGGCCGCGGAGAAGAAATTCCCCGAAGCGGTGGCTGCGTATGAGAAAGCCGTTGGAATGCTTGGAAAGGGAATTGCTGTCTTCTTCGAAGCAAGATTGTTCTACGAACTCGGAACTTCATGTGCCAAGAATGGCGACTGGGAGAAGGCCAGGAGTGCCTTCGGGGAGGCTAAGGCCATGTTCACCCGGATGGGGAACAAGGTCTACCTTGAAAGGGTGCAATCGGCGATTGCCGCTCTTCCCGCAGCGGCGTCGACTTGAAAGTAGTTTCCCCTCAAAGCGAACAGGGCCGAATTCGGCTCAACGACTTAGTGCAGACTAGAACTGAAAATGTCGAAGTGGACGAGGCATATCCACTCCCATAGTTGAAGGACCCACCCGCTAGCCTGGAATCCAGTACCCCGTAAACAGAGTTCTGAGATAGATTGACAGAGCCAGCGCGGCCAGGACGACGGCAACGGTCGCGTAGTCCATCCTGCCGAACCTTACGTCCCTGTACCACGTCCTTTGCTTCTTGACGCCGAAGGCCCTGAGCTCCATCGCGTCCGCGATGTCGTAGATCGAAAGCATGGCATTGACCGAAACCGGGACGATCAGGGGGACCGTGTTCACTATGCTCGACAGTATCCCTTTCCTGCTCCCCCTCGGCCTGTAGCCTCTCGCCATCTGCGCGTTCATGGTGGCTTCGAGGTCGTTGGCATAGGTGGGCACGTAACGGATGGCAAGGTCGAAGACGTAGCCTCCCCTGTATGGGACACCAAGTTTCGACATGGCGGGCCCATAGAGGCCAGGGTCCGTCGTCATGACCAGTGTGATCGAAACAATGGCCAGAGAGAGGAGCCTCATGGTGGCAGCCACGGCAAGGGAAAGGCCCTCCTGGGTGATCGTGAATATCCAGTAGCGGAAGACCACATGAGGTGCGACCACGGTCGTCCCCACCAGGGTGAAGAGGACGTTGATCGACGAGATGACGACTATCACCACGAGCAGGAACTTCCAGGTGCCCCTGACCTCCCTGTAGGGGATCTTCGCCGAGAAGTACATGATGACCGAGGCGAGGAAGGGGATTGCGACTATCCTGACGTCCCTGAAGGCGACCTCGACGAAGATGAAGAAGATCAGAAGCAGGAATTTTGATCTAGGGTCAAGCCTGTGAAGGAAGGTATTTCCCGGGAAATACCTTATCTGAAGCATGCCCGCGTCGCTACATTCTTCTTGCCCGGCCCTTCGTGGCCGAGACGTAGGCGTAGACGATGATGGGTGCGAGGATGGCTCCGTTGATTGCGTCGGTCACCGCGGCCGGAATGAATTCGGCTATGGCCGCGTCGGTGGTGCTCAGCCCTATCTGGAAGACGAGGTCGGTGAGCGCTGCGAACCCGATGCCTATGATCGACCCCACGATGGCCAGCGTCACCGTGGTGCCCAGGCCCTTTGCCTTCGCCCAGTCGGTCCTCTTGACCATATAGTACCCGGCGGCAGGGATGAGGCCGATGAGGCCGTTTCCGATGTCCCAGTTCCAGAAGAAGCCTCCGAAGGATATCTGGTCCGAAATGACGTTGCCGAGGAATCCGGAGAAGAATCCCGCGATGGGCCCGAAGAGGAAACCGAAGACGATCGGGATGGCCACCGTAGGCCTGACGGCGACCAGGTAGATTCCTGGGATCTGGAACACGTTGAAGGGGATCGTAAGGGCGGCATACAGGGCGATTCCGACTGCTATGGCGACCAGGTTCTTTGTCGAGAAGAGAGATTCTTTGGGGGTTGTTTGCGACGTAGGAGCTTGAGTTTCGGGGTTAGTCAAGCGACCACTAATCTCCCAATGTGATGTATTAAGCCTAGTCCTTTCCCTGCCTCTGGGGACCCGAAGCGAGCTCGACGAGCTCTCTCGTCCTGAGGACCCTCTCGCCGCCCGTGTACTTCCTCGACTGGGCCATCAAAGAAGTCTCCCGGATGGCAGCCTCATCGGTCACGTCTCTTTGTGCCAGAAGCTTCGTGGTCGGGCCATCTGCGATGACCCTTCCCTCATGGAGTATGATCGAACGGTCGGTGTAGTCTATTGCCAGGTCGGGGTCGTGGGTGATTATGATGAAGGACTTGACGCGTTCCAGCGAGGCGACGAAGTCCATGAACCGGGTGTAGCTCCGATAGTCTTGACCGGCGGTCGGCTCGTCCAAGATGATGCAGCTCGGCTGCATCGTCAGAACCGAGGCGACGCAGATCCTCTTCTTCTCCCCAAAGCTAGACGCGAAAGGCGAACCGTCAAGGAGATGTTCGATCCCGCACTCCTTCGCAACCACAGGCACTAGGGCATTAACCTCCTCGGGGGGCAGGCCGATGTTCATGGGCCCGAAACCGAGCTCGCTCCGGACCGTCTTGGAGAACAGCATCGAAAAAGGACTCTGGAAGACGATCGCCACCGACCTGGCTATCTCAGAGATAATGGCTTCCCGTGTGTCCTTTCCTCTTACCAGGACCCTTCCCGCCGTGGGTTTCAGCAGGCCGCAGACCGTGAGAGCCAGTGTGGACTTGCCGGCCCCGTTGTTGCCGAGAATCGCTATCCTCTCGCCTTCCTTGATCGTCAGCGAGGCATCGTCAAGCACCCTTCGGCCCTGGGAGTATTCAACGGCGACGTTCTCGCAGACGATCAGGTCGTCCGCCTTCGGTTGCTCGCGTGGGAGGGAAGCAGGCAGGAGCCTCTTCGGGCTGGCTTCGACGTAGTCCGCCGGCACCTTCAGGACGTCGGCGAAGTCGATCAGGCACCTTGGGTCTGTGCTATCCACCAGCAGGCTTCCGTTTCCGATGACCATGATCCTTGACGGGTTGGCCTTCAGGACCTCCTCCGTCCTGTGCTCGGACACGATGATGGTCTTCCCCTGGGCGCGAAGATGTTTGAAGACGTCCTGCATCAGCCGCACTCCGTTCGAATCAAGGTTCGCCAGCGGTTCGTCGAAGAGGACGATGCTTGTCTCCATTGCCGCGATATCGGCTATGGCTAGCCGCTGTTTCTCTCCCCCTGAGAGCGCATATGTGAAACGGTTGCGGAGCTCGATTATCCCGAGCGCGGCGAGGCTTTCTTGGACGCGCCTCTGAATCTCCGGCCGCGGGAGGGCCAGGTTGGACGGACCAAAGGATACTTCGTCCTCCACGATCGAAGAGACTATCTGCTTCTCGACTTCCTGGAGGACCGTGCCGACGTGAAGCGAAAGCCCTAGGAACTTGGAATTGGAGACCGGTTCGCCCGCGACGACAACCCTGCCAGAGTATTTCCCCACGTAGCGATGGGGAATCAGCCCATTGATGCACTTCAGGAGAGTGGACTTCCCCGAACCGCTGGGGCCGGCAATGAGAACGAACTCCTGCTTTTCCAGCTTGAAGCTGACGTCCTTGAGGGCCTCGGTGGAACGGTTCTCATAGGTGAAGGACAGGTTTTCGATTTCAATCTCTGGCAAGAAGAATTGGATTGGTTTCGCGATCCAGTCTTCTTAAGGTTGAAGCTGTGAGATTGCCAAAGAATGCTCAGTTGGTCCCCGACGAGGAAGATGGGGCGTGGCCACCCTCGGATTCAGATGACCCATTCTTCCCTTTCAACCTGTCTCCTGTCAAACCCAATCCGTGAAACATCGTACGGTCTGTCGCCGTGTAGGAGAGCCTGCTCCTCACCACGATAGAGCGCGTCGACAATTCTTCCTAGGGAGTCTCCCTTCATAATCCCGCTGCCGCTGTCTCCCCCGACCACCAACAGGTTGTTCTCTATGAACGCGAAGGGAAGGTAGTCTATGGTGTTGTATGAGTACAATCCTGCCCACATCGCCCGTATCTTTGACTTCGCGAACGCGGGGAAGTATGCGGCCAGGACGGGTTTGATCCCCCGTTCGAAATAACTTGACTCGGCCTGGTATTGGTCGAGGTCGTGTTCTGGGACGTCGATGAACGCCCTGTTGACCTCGTCTTCGCACGCAATCCAAAGTCCGTTTTCCTCGCTCACAGGCTTGAAGTGGACCCCCGACTTCGGAAGTATGACAAGTGGTATTAGGCCGAGGGGGCTGAACCCCCTCGAATGCAGCAGCTGCTCGAGCTCGGGGCTGCCTGCGGCTGACACGCTGAACAGCTGTCTCTTCTTGGCCTTGACATGACCGTCGATGCCGACCGGCTCCAAGAGCTCGTTCCCCCAAGCGCCACAGGCGAGTACGACGCTCTCGGCAGTCAAGTCGCCACTGACCGCCCCACCCACCTGGACGCCCTTTACCTCGGAGTCTTGCCATACGAACGGCTCTCCTTCGATTCCCAGCTGCTTGGATGGGCCTACCAGGAGCCTTTCCACATTGGTGTTGAAGCCCAATTTGCCCCCCATCTGGACGAATTTCTCAGCGTAGAACCTGACGAGTTTGTCAGGGTCGAGACGACCGCACTTCGGCCCGAAGATTCCTGCCCGGACCTCTGGGAGTTCCATCAATGCTGCCTCTCCATCCGACTCGAACGATGGAACCATTCCAGGGAGAAGTTGGCGGAGCTCGTTCAGCTCGTACCTTCTGGTCTCGATCCCGTTCGAGGCCATGTTTGCCAGGAAGGGCTCGCTCAGATGGAGTTGGTCTTCGCTCATGAGCCAAAGATATCCAATCTGCTGAAGGCCTATGTCCGCCTTCGATTCGTTCTGAGCCTCCAAGTAGAAGTCGATGGAGGCATCCGCGAGTACCTGGTTGTCCGTCGAAGAGAACGTGTTCCTGAACATCGCGTTGCTTCTACCCGTGTTCCCCTGCCCAGGTGCACCAAACCTATCCAGCACCAGGACCTCCTTGCTTCGGTTGTTCCGCTTGATGTGGTACGCAGATGCCATTCCCATTATGCCCGCCCCGACAACAATCACGTCGTAGGAGGCCAAGGATCTTCTGGCAGGGGTCGGTTCTCACTTAATTGTTTGGGCATCGGACTCTGCAACACTGGGAAATTAGGTAATTGGGAACGGGGTTGCCGCGATGACACTCGACACGAGCCTTACCACTCCGGAGGCTTATCTAATACGAGAAATCATTCTGCAGGAATGAACTACACCGAACCATAAATCCCCACTCCCGAAGACGTCATACCGAAGATGCTCACCCTGGCGTCCGTAAAGCCTGACGAGATGGTGTTCGACCTAGGCTCGGGTGACGGCAGGATGCTGATAACCGCAGCGAGAGACTTTCAAGCCAGAGTGGTGGGAATAGAGACACGAAGGCGCCTTGTGAAAGAGTGCCGCAGGAAGGTGAGAGAGCTAGGACTGTCCCACCGAGTCACGATATCACGCCGTAGCTTCAAGAAGGTAAGCTTGAGGAAAGCCGACGTTCTCGCTCTGTATCTTTCGGGCTACACGCTGAATCTGATGGCCCCCAAGTTCCTGAAAGAGCTGAGGCCCGGGGCGAGAATAGTGAATTTCGATTACGAGATTCCCGGTTGGACACCTGCGCGTGAGATTGCGGTCACGCCTACGGGTTGGAAGAAGTCCCATCCGGTATACCTGTACGTGATGTGAATCCAACGAACATGTGTCGGACCTCTAGAGCCAGATCAAGTCAGTACCTAGTGCCCGAGTGCCCCCGATTGAAAATGACCTCTCCGCGGGGCGTTTGATGCCAGGGTGAAAATCGCCTTCCTTTGGTGGCGCCCGAAGGCGTCCACGCTTCCTGAGCAAACAGAAAGGAACGCCACGAGGTCGATGTGGCTGCGAGACGCCAGCAGACAATTCCTAAATAACCTCCGCGAGTCTCGAGCAGTGTGAGGAATCCCTCACCGAGGAGGGCCCTGAGCCGGGTTCTCTCGGTAGTCATCGTTGTTGTAATTCTTCTTGCCGCCGTCGCGGGCGCATATTACTTCTCGGCCGGAGGCCCCTCCAAGAGCACCACCTCGCAAACGACTGGCAGCACCTCGCTGACGAGCCAGACAACGGCGGCCAGAGACACCTTGGTGGTGGAAGAGGGGTCGCAGCCCGACTCCGCCGACCCTGCGGCCGACTTCACTACGGCTGGGAACGAGTTGACCTTCAACGTCTATCAGGGCCTGGTCGCTCCGAACCTGGAGAGCGTCTCCTCGTTCGTAGGTGTCCTAGCCAGCAACTGGACAGAGTCGTCCGGAGGGATGACCTGGACCTTCAGCCTGAGGCACGGGGTCACCTTCAGCAACGGCGACCAGTTCAACGCGTATGTGATGTGGTATTCCTTGTACAGGTCGCTGGTGATGAACCAGGTGTCTGCTTTCATCCTGGCCCAGAACTTCGGGAAGACGAATGGAGGCGGGCCGAACATCACCGACTCCGTCCTCAATTCCATGGAATACACCTCTCCCTCGGCCGCGAACCTGACGTTGATGGAGACGCCGGGCCAGTCCTTCCAGGTGATCAGTCAGTATGAGATCGCGCTCAATCTCGGCTACGGATACAACGGGAACGTGACGTACTCGGCGTTCCTGGTCACCCTCACGGCACCCATCGCCTTCGCCGTGGACCCCAAGGTCGTCCTTGCCCATGGTGGTGTTAGCGCCAATCAGCCGAACGCCTGGATGCAGACCAACGCAGTGGGCACGAGCTTCTATGAGCTGTCCTCCTGGGTCCAGGGACAGTCGGTGAAGCTGGTGAAGAGCCCGAACTACTGGGGCAACTCCCTGTCGTCTTCAGAGCTCAACTATGCGCTTTCACCGGCGATCCTCAACACAATAATCATCTACTACAAGCCGACGAGCTCCAGGATAGTCGACCTGAAGTCAGGGACGGCGCAGATGATAGGAGCGCCGGACATAACCGAAGCCGCCAACCTGAACGACCTGAAGCAGACGTCGGGCGTGAACGTGACGAACTACCCGATTCAGTACGGCTCAGCCCTTTCGTCCTACTTCGTGTTCATGAACCCCTTCACCGTCCCGGCGTTCAAGAACATCCTTGTGAGGCAAGCCGTCGCCTCGGCCATAGATTACAAGGGCATAATATCGAATGTCTTCAAAGGCCTCGCCCAGCAGTGGGTCGGCCCAGTCCCGCCTGGCTATCCCCTCTACAATGAGACGACCAGCGGGATAACGCCGTACACCTTCAACGCCACGCGCGCCGCCCAGCTGCTCGCCCAGGCGGGCTACGTCTCAAAGCTCCCCAGCGGCGTGACCCTCAACCCGACCGGGACCGTCTTCCCCACCCTGAACTTCGTCTATTCGGGGGAGTCCACCTCTGAGACCCAGGTGTCGGCGATAATCCAGTCCGAACTGCAGGCGATTGGGATCAACACGAACCTGGTCTCCCTCCCCTTCGCGCAGTACACTTCCTTCCTGTTCAGCACGTCTGGGTCGAACAGCACAGGCGGCTTCGGTATCAGCTACTGGTCGGAGGATTACCCCGCCAGCCAGGACTACGTCACCGGGATCGCAGGTAGCAATTACACAGGAGCCCCCACGACCGACGCAAACGTCTCGAGCTTTTCAGCAGCCGCAGACTCTGCTACAGACAGCGGGACGATCCTCCAGGCGTTCAGGAACGTGACGACGACCATGTACAACGGCTACACGGACGTGTGGCTCTATGTGCCCGTGTTCATCGCAGTCAACGACAATAGTGTAGTCGGCATGGTCCCCAACCTGGATGGCCCGTGCGCCGGATACTTCATGTACTACAACACCGTCCACTTTTCTTCCTAGCGCCCTCGTACCGAGGGGACCCCGGCGAGGGACCTGGCGGCCAACACCGCCCTGATGACCGATTCTTGGACTACGACCGAGGCCATGTGACCAACCAGGGCGAGCTTCTCGTGGTCTATCTTCCGTGCCTTGACTTCTCCGGTAGATACGCAGAAGAGGGCGTCGCCGTCCGTGGGAGTGTGGACGGGCCTGATACACCGGGCCAAGCCGTCGTGGGCCATCTCCGCGACCTTGGCAGTTGCTTCGTGGGACAGCTCGAGGTTGGTGACCACGGCCCCTATGGTCGTCGCCTTCGTTCGGCTGGTGTGCCCCTCGGTCGGGGGATTCGCCGCCAACTCCTCCACTTCGAAGAAGGGTCCTCTGTTGCCCCGCCTTCGTGTCCCGGCGATGGTCGTCCCCCGCCCATCGAAAACGTTCCCCACGGCGTTGGTCACTATCAGTGCACCGACGAGTGTGCCGTCCGCGAGGCGAACGACGCTGCTTCCTACTCCTCCCTTCATCGCGTGCCCGACTCCTTTCAGTTTCCCTACGGTCGCCCCCAGGCCGGCCCCCTCGTTTCCCTCCCTGACCGGGTCGGAAATGGCGCTCGCGCAGGCCTGGTATCCCAGAGCTTCGTAATCCACCTTCTCCACCCCCCTGGCCAGGTCCATGTCGTAGATGTTCGCACCGACGACGCCGGGGAGCCGGCCCTCTGCTCTGGCGGAAGCAAGACGCCTCTCCAGCAGGAACTTCTGGATTCCGAAGGCGCATTTGAGCCCGAAGACGTCTCCCCCGGTTAGGAAGATCGCCTGTTTGCGGTAGTAGGTCTTGGTCAGTCCGACCGACTCCGTGTCGAACGTGCCGGGCCATCCACCCCTCGCATCGAACGCGGTCGTGCCGGGGGCGTCCAGCAGAAGGACGGTGCAACCAGTCAGCTCCGCCCTGCTGACGGCCTGCCCCACCCTCACTCCTGGGATGCGGGTCACCGTCGTGTTTTCCATCGGGCGTAGACGGCCCTGCTGGCTTGATAACCTATTTGACCGACCTCGCGAGTCCTCGGTCGAATCCGATAGGCCCTACGCGATGTGATTCACGTTTATCTTATGGCGCCTGCGCCCTAGCGGCAGTACACAGCAGTGCTCCTAAGAGAATTCCTCCGCTTTCTGGCCAAGAGGACTGTGGGGGCGATAGCCATCATGCTCGGCGTCGTGGTGACGGTCTTCCTAATCTCGCACGTCCTGAACCCTGACCCGGCTCACCTGTGGGCCGGCGCCAGGGCCCTCCCCTCGCAGGTCGAGGCAGTCCGCATAAGGTATCATCTGAACGAGCCGCTTCCTTCTCAGCTCTACTATTTCATAACCGACATCTTCAGCGGGAACTTCGGCGCAGACCCCGTGACGGGCCAGTCAATCGCTTCCGAAATCTGGTTTTACGGCCCGAACACGCTCGAACTGGTCCTTGCGTCGCTCGTCATCACCGTAGTCATCGGAGTTGGCCTGGGATATGTGGCCGCCATGCGGTTCTCCACGAAGCTGGACTCCCTGATTCGCATCACCTACCTGACCACCTGGGCGACCCCCTACTACCTGGGTGCGATAGGGGCGATCCTTCTCTTCTCCGAGTACATTCCCATCCTGCCTTCAGGAGGGATGTATTCCCTGACGCTGACCCCGCCGAACCCGGTCACCGGGGTCTTCGTGCTGGACTCTTTGCTGGCGCTGAACTTTCCGGCGATGGCTTCTGGGCTGCAGCACCTAATTCTCCCCGCTACGGTTCTAGCGATGCTCGATTTTGGCATCATCACCAGGGTGACGCGCTCCTCGATGCTCGACGTACGGTGGTCCGTTCACGTGAAGAGCGCAAGGGCCCGGGGCGTGCCAGAAGGCGAGGTGAACAGGCGCCACGTGCTCAGGAATGGCCTGATAGACGCGAACACGGTCAGCGCCCTGATGTTCGGTTGGCTCCTCTCTGGGACGGTCATTATCGAGGAGATCTTCGCGTGGCCTGGCATCGGGAACTTCGCCTACAGAGCGATATTGACGAGCGACTACCCCGCCCTTGTCCCAATCACCATATTCTTCGCCTTCGGCGTCGTCATCGCGAACTTCATCGCAGACGTTGTCTACTCCTTCCTCGACCCGAGGATCGCGCTGGGGGAGGCCAGTTGAGGGCGAGTTCGAGGGCGTCCACAGTCAGGAGGCTCCTCTTTCCGAACAAGTTGTCTTCGGCAGGGAGCATCCTTGTGATGGTCTTCGTCGTGCTCGCGGTATCCTACTGGGCGACGGGCGGAGCGATCGCCCCCTACAACCCGTCAACGCCCAATCTGGGAGCTTCGAACCTCCCCCCGAATTTGGTCCACCCGTTCGGCACTGACTTCCTCGGGCGTGACATCTTCTCAAGGGTCCTGGCCGCCCTCCCGACAGACCTCAGCATCGCGATTTTCGTCGTCATCCTTTCCGCCCTGATCGGGATCGTTCTTGGCACCGTGGCAGGATACGTGGGCGGCCTGGTGGAGGAAGTGATAATGCGCCTCTCTGACCTCTTCCTTGCGTTTCCTGGTCTCATAATGGCGCTGGCAGTCGCGGCCACGCTCGGGTCGAGCCTGCTGAACGCAGCCATCTCCCTGACCTTCGTCTGGTGGCCCTCCTACGTGAGATTGGTCCGGGGCGGGGTCCTGGCAATCAAGGCCGAGGACTTCGTGGCGGCTTCGAAGGCGCTCAACTCGTCCTTCCCCTACATCCTGCGCAAAGGAATATTTCCCAACGTGCTCCCTTCGATCCTTGTTTACGCCTCGCTCGACGTGGGGACCGCGCTGCTCAGCCTCTCCGCCCTGGGGTACCTTGGAGTCGGGATCCCGGCCGGCGCGCCTGAACTCGGCAACATGGTCTCCTCCATAGGCTACAACCTCTTCACGTACCCGTGGGAGGCGCTCCTCCCGTCCTTCGTCGTCCTGCTGATCGTCGCTGGGTTCAGTCTGTTTGGGGATGGGATCAGAGAGGCAGGGGACGTAAAGATCCAGTCGCACACCGTCATCAAACGAAGGCTACTTGGGGACAGGGTCGGGAGCCAGACGGAGGCCGCTCCCTAGTCGAACTGACTGTGGACTTCCCTGAAGGCTTCGCCGGAGATCTCGATGATCCTGTCGATGTCTTCGTCGGTGTGGGCCGTGGAGATGCATATCCTTTCGAAGGGGTCGGGATGTATGTAGACCCCCCTCTTCATCATCTCCTCGTGGAACGCCTTGAACCTCTCGTCGTTGGTCAGGAGCGCCTCCCGGTAGTTCGTTATCTCCTTGAGGCGGGTGAAGAAGACCTGGAAGACGGCTCCTACTCCCTGGACGATGACGTCCTGGTTCGCGGCGCGGGCCTGGTCATTGAGGCCCTTCATCAGACGCCTCCCTCTCCGGTCCAACTCTGGATAGGCCGCTCCGCCGTTCTCAGATAGCAGATCAAGGTTGGCGCTGGCGCCTGCCAGGGTCAGCGAGTTGGCGTTGTAGGTTCCTCCGAAGAGTATCTTCCCGGGGGCGACGAGTTCCAGGATGTCCTTCCTGCCGGTTATCGCGGCGATTGGGACGCCACCCCCGAGGGCCTTGCCGAACACGGCAAGGTCGGCGTTCACTCCATAGAGCTCCTGGGCTCCCCCCTCGGCGATCCTGAAACCTGTCACCACTTCGTCGAAGATCAGAAGCGCTTCGTACTTCTCCGCGATCTCCTTCAACTGCTTGAGGTAGTCCCTCTGGGGCAGGATTACGCCGCAGTTTGCCAGGATCGGCTCAGTGATGATCGCTGCGATGTCGTTCCTGTATCGTTTGATAATCTTCTCGAGCGTCTGAGGGTTGTTCCACGGGGCCACCGCCACGGTCCTTGAAATCTCCTCAGGGATTCCCGGGTCGTAGGGAACGATGTAGGGCCGGATCTCCAAGCCTGGTTCAGAGGGTTCGACGCTGAACATGACGTAGTCGTGCTGGCCGTGGTAGGCGCCCTCGAACTTCACGATCCTGTCCTTGCCAGTGACTGCCCTTGCCATCCTGATGGCGTGCATCGTGGCCTCCGTCCCAGAATTGCAGAAGAGCGCCATCTGAGCGTTCGGAACCATGCCGGTAACTTTCTTCGCCATCTCGAATTCCATTTCAGTGGGCGTCCCGGAAATCATCAAAGACTCGGCCTGGGACTTCAGCGCTTCGACGATGCGCGGGTGGCAGTGGCCGTTGATGAGGACCCCGAAGGCCATGAGCAGGTCGGTGTATTCGTTGCCGTCGGCATCCCACATATGGGAGCCCTTCGCCCTCTCGATGTAGATTGGGCTCGGCGAAAACCCCACCACTCTGATCAGGGATGACGAACCAGAGGGGATGACCTTCCTCGCCTCTGCGTGCAGGGCCTCCGACCTTGTGGTCTTCCTGACCACTTCGTTCTGAAGCATTATGCGCTCCCCTTGCGCTTGTTCCGAGGCTTCTTGTCCCGTCTGGAAATTACCTTCAGGTTGCAGAGGACGAAGAAACCTTCCTTGATTCCGAAGATTTCCCGGACCTCGTCAGGTATGGTAATCCGGCCCCCCTGTATCACTTCCGCGATGAAAGGTATTTCTTGGATGCTTTCTGCCAATCTATGTCATCTCTATACACTGGGTGGAGTATAACAGTTATTTACGTATTTCCCATACAATTAAGTACGAATTCTGGGCTGCGAGTTCAAGACCGGATGGTTCCGGCTCTGGGCAGAGGAGCTGGGTCAGGGGTTTTCGTAGAGGAAGCATGCGGCGGACCGGTCTTCTCCCACCGGGAACATTGGAGGCCGGCTCGTGCAGCGCGCGAAGACATCGGGACAGGCCCTCGAGTAGATGCAGCCCGTTGCCGAAGGCCCGGGGTCGGGGATGGAATCCTGCTTGGGGGCTCTTTTCAGGCTGATTATGTTCGCCATCAGTTTCTGGGTGTAGGGGTGCTTGGGCTCGGTGACCAAGCCACGGGTCCTGCCGAGCTCCACCAGCTTCCCGTAGTACAGGATCCCTAGGGAGTCGCTGACGTATTTCATCACGTTGATGTCGTGGGTGATGAAAAGGAACGCGAGCCCGAGCTCAGACTTCAGACGTCTGAGGGTGTTGAGGACCTGAGCCTGGACGGAGACGTCTAGGGAGCTGGTCGGCTCGTCGAGGATGAGCAGTTTCTTCGGGACGACCAGGGCCCTGGCAAGGCTCACCCTCTGCTTTTCGCCCCCGCTCAATTCTTTCGGATAGGAGTCGAGGGCGCTCTTTCTGAGCCCCACCATGTCGGGCATTGCTTCGACGTGCTCTTCGAACTCCGCAGAGGGGATGCTCTTCCCGGCGACCAGCGCTTCCCTGATGACCTCCCTGACTTTCAGCCGCGAGTTAAGGGAGCCGACGGGGTCCTGGAACACTATTCCTACGCTCCTCCGCAGTTTGGCTACGTCGCTCTTCCTGTGGAAATCTATCTTCTCCCCGAGGAGCTTCACAGTCCCCGAGGCCGGCCTGTGCAGGCCCACCAGGACGCGCGCGATCGTGGATTTCCCCGAGCCCGTCTCTCCGACGAGTCCGAAGGTCTCCCCCTCGGCAATGCTGAAGGATACGCCGTCGACCGCAACGACTCTCTTGCTCCTTTCGAAGAGGCCCGAACCGCCCGACCGGGATCTGAAGCTGACCCTGAGGTCCTCCACTTCAAGCACGGGTGTCATTTTGAACTGAGCCAACAGGCGTCGAGCCTTCCCGGGCTGACCTCGATCAGAGGTGGTTCTTTCTGACGGCACACTTCCATCACGTGGACGCAGCGTGTGTTGAACTTGCATCCCTGGGGAAGGTGCCTCAGGTCTGGCGGCTCTCCTTTTGCCACCGGGAGCGGGGGGGATTCCTTGAACCCAGAGGGGACGGCCGCCAACAAGGTCTGAGTGTAGGGGTTCTGAGGAGTCTCGAGGACGTCGGAAGTCCGGCCCGCCTCCATCAGCCTCCCGGCGTACATGACGTAGACTCGGTCGCAGATCTGAGCGGCGACGGCCAAGTCGTGCGTAATCAGGATCATGGAGGTGCCCGTCTCGTGGTTGAGCTCCCTGAGCAGAGCGAGAATCCTGTTCTGGACATAGACGTCGAGGCCGGTCGTCACCTCGTCTAGGATGAGAAGCTTCGGCTTCTCGACCAGGGCCATGGCTATGGCAACTCTCTGTCTCATCCCTCCTGACAGCTCGTGTGGATACTTCTTCAGGACAGCCTCTGGCTGGTCGATTCTGAAGTCCTCGAGGATGCGGACCATGAGTTTGTGACGCCCCTCGTCATCAAGGGTCAGTTTCCCCAGATTGGACATCACCTTGATCGACTCTCCCAGTTGGGATTCGGTCTTGTAGACCGGGTTCAGGGCCGCAATCGACTCCTGGAAGACCATCCCTATTCCCGTCCCTCTGACCTTGGAGAGGCTGTCCTGGTCGAGCTTGGGCAGGTCGAGTCCTTCGAACAGCACGGAACCCCTGACCAGCTCCGACGGGGGCGAATCCAGCAGGCCGATGATTGCGAGTCCGAGCGTCGATTTTCCGGATCCGCTCTCCCCGACGATTCCCACGACCTCGCCCTTGTCCACGTGAAGGGTGATATCTTCGAGTACTCTCAGTCGGCCGGAGCGCGTGTTGAGGTCGATGGTAAGGCCCTCGACGAGCAGGTAAGGCTCCCCGATTGCGGCTTCGATTGGGTGCGTTGGAGCGGAGACAGGTTGGTTGGGACTCACCTAGGACGACTCCCCGAGTCTCCCTGCGAGGATTTCATGGCGGGCATCCCGCTGGGATCAAGGTTGGCCTTTGCGCCCTTCAGCCGAGGCAAGCAGATTTCGTCGAAACCACTTCTCTTCATTTAAGCGTGTCGACAGTCGCTCCGGACTCTGGAGGTCAGAGCGCCTCGACCATCGGCATCCGCAGCTGAATGTTCCGTAGCGACGCGGCGACCTCCTTGAAAGTCTCGAGGTGCCGGACTACGTCTTCGCTGGTATGCTGTACCGAGACGGTCCATTGTTCGTCCTGGCCTGTCGCCTCGGGTATTACTCCTCTGTTCATCATGGCTATGAAATACGTCCACCATTGTCCGATGTTGCACCTCAGGAAGTCCCGCCAGTTCTTGACCTCCTTGTCGGTGAACAGTACGGCCCCGCTCAGACCCAGCCATTGGACCTTAGCCTCCAGCCTATGGTCCTGAATAATATCCTGGTATCCTCCCGCTAGCTCCTCCCCGAGTCTCGAAGCCCGGTGGAGGGCGGATTTCGTCATGACCTTGGACAAAGTGACCATGGCCGCGGTCACAGAAAGCGGGTTCGCGTTGAAAGTACCTGCGTGAGCAAGGACCCCAGGGACGATGGATTCCATTACGACCCTCTTGCCGCCGACGGCCGACAGAGGGAACCCCCCTGCGATTGCCTTTCCCATGACCATCAGGTCCGGCCTGACGCCGAACCGTCCTGAAGCGCCTCCGAAGAATTTCCCGCATGTCTTGACCTCGTCAAAGATCAAAAGTGCCCCCGTTTCGTCGCACAGCTTGCGCAACCCCTCGAGGAAGCCCGGCTGGGGAGGAATGAGGCCCATGTTCATGGGGACGGGCTCGAGAATGATTGCGGCCAGTTCTTGACGACTCCTGGCTGCTATTTCCTGGGCGGCCTCGAGGTCGTTGAAGGGCGCAACGAGAGTGCTCTCCACCAGATCCTGATTGAGGCCTGAAGACGAGGGGACCTGCTCTGGGTGCCTCGGATTCCCAGCCCTGCGCCTGGTGGGCTTTACGCTGACCAGGACCGCGTCGTGGGAACCATGGTAGCATCCTTCGAACTTCAGGATCTTCCTTCTTCCGGTGAAGGCCTTCGCCAACCTTACGGCGTGCATTGTTCCCTCCAGGCCAGTTGACGAGAACCTGACCATGTCCAGGCCGAACCTTAGTGAAATGAGCTTGCCCAGGTCGTAGGCCTCGTCGGTCTCGAACCCGAACAGGGTGCCGTTCTTCAACCTATGACCGATGGCTTCGACGAGCAAAGGGTGCGCGTGTCCGGTGACGAGCGCCCCGTACCCCATGTTGAAGTCGAGATACCGGTTGCCGTCAACGTCCCAGATCGAAGTCCCTCGTGCTCTGTTGCAGTAGATGGGGTAGGGATCATAGAACCTGTAGTTGCTGTGAACACCGTAGGGGGTAATCGTCTTGCTCCTGTTGGAGGCCCTTAGCGAGCGTCGGGTCCTACGTTCATACCTGATTCTTTCCTCGTCTGGGACCCCACGCAACGGGGGAAGAAACCCTGTGTGATATTTAGGAGTTGGAACGGAAGGCCTGGAGCAGCCGATGGTTCTGTTGAGAAATCGCCCGCGCAAGTTATTTTATCCCGTGCATAAGGTGCGCCATGTGGGGGGGAACTGCCTGAGCTTTGTCACGGCCTCTCAGGGTGGACGAGGTCGAGAATGAAGATCGCTGTCCTCGGTGGCGCTGGACTGACGGGGCGCTGTGCAGTCCGTGCGCTTGCGGAAAGTCAGGATGTTTCAGAGGGCCTTGTCGCCGACCTGGACGGGGCCGCCGCCCAGTCTGTTGCCGCCTCGGTTGGGAAGGGCAAGTTCAGGGGCGCCCGGGTGGACGTCAGGGACGTCGAAGAGACAGCCAGCCTCCTGCAGGGTTACGACGTTGTCATCAACGGAGTTCAGTACTACTTCAACCTGGACGTGATGAAGGCGGCGCTGAAGGCTGGGGTCAACTACCTGGACTTCGGCGGCCTCTATCACACGACCCTCAAGCAGCTGAAGCTCGACGGGAGGTTCAGGTCCAAGGGCCTGCTCGGCCTCGTGGGGATGGGAGGAATGCCGGGGATCACCAACGTCCTGGCAAGGCATGCCGTCGATGGGCTGGACGAGGTATCTGCGATACACATCAGGGACGGGGCCCGGGATCTGACGAAGGGGGTCCCGCCGTTCTTGGTGACGTGGTCTCTGGACACTTTCCTGGACGAATTGACGATGGACGCGCCGGTCTTCGAAGGGGGAAGAACAAAGAGTGTGCCAGCCCTGTCCCGGAAGGAGACGGTCGATTTCGGGAAGCCCATAGGGAGAATCGACACCTACGTCACCATACACTCCGAGGTTGCGACCTTTCCTGACTCCTTTGGGGCGAAGGGGTTGAGGGAGGTGGACTGGATGGAAGGCGTGCCCGGCCTCCAGGCCCTGAAACTCCTCGTGGACCTGGGCCTCGCGTCGAAAGAGGAAATCGAGGTCGGGGGGTTGAGGTTGTCTCCTCGGAAGTTCTTGCTCGGCCTGGTCAAGGCTAGGGGTCTAGTTGGATTCCCGGAAGGAGTGGTGCCCAACGACTGGGAGGCAACGCAGTTGACAGTCGAAGGGAAGAGGGAGCGGAGAAAAGCGACCAGGCGCTACCAGTTCACTGTCCCCCCGAGAAGGGACTGGAAGATGAGCTGCGCCCAGTACGGGGTTGGCATTCCTGCGTCGATTGCAGCGAGGATGATTGGGAGGGGGGAAGTCACGGCCAAGGGTGTGTTGCCCCCCGAGATGTGCGTCGACCCGACCAGCTTCATGAGGCAGTTGAGGGCCTACGGGTTCAGAATCAGAATAGCCTGATCTGCACCTCCAGGATGCGCCTGCGATAAATAGCTGGGGATGCAACCTAGCCTCCGAACTAGAATGTCAATTGAGACGTCTTACGATGTAGTCGTGGTCGGTTCGGGTGCGAGCGGCCTGACTGCCGCCCTCGCCGCGTCGTCCTCAGGCGCTTCGGTCGCAGTCCTGGAGAAGGGAAGGAAGTTCGGAGGCTCGTCATCGCTTTCCGGCGGGCAGCTCTGGATCCCAAACAACCGATACCAGCGGCGGGCGGGAATCGCGGATTCTGAAGTGATGGCGTCCAGGTACCTGACGAAGCTGGCTCGGGGAAGGGTGGATTCGTCGCTCATAGATTCGTTCGTCAGGAACTCCCCGAAGGTTCTCGATTTCATGCTGGGGGCGACGCCGCTTCGACCGACCCTCAGGGCGAACGAGCCGGACTACCATCCGGAATGGGACGGTGCCTTGAAGGGAGGGCGTACACTCGACCCGGGCCTCTTCGACGGAAGGTCGCTGAAGGAAGAGTACCGGACCATCCTCCACAACCCGCAGTACCATCTGCCAGGAGGACTGCACACGACCTCTCTCGAGTTCGAGATGCTCATGCGGGGAGAGGAGGTTCCAGGGCTGAAAGGAAGGGACCCGAGCATGCTGGCCCTGGGGGAGGCGCTTGTCGGAGGCCTCAGGAGGGGGCTGATGCTCTTGGACGTGCCAGTTTTCCTATCTCACCGGGCCCTCAGACTTCTCTTCGAAGGGCGGAGGGTCTCCGGTGTCGAGGTTCAGACAAGTCGGGGGAAGAGGAAGGTGAACGCGAAGCGAGGAGTGGTCCTGGCTGCGGGCGGATTCGAATGGAACCCCGCGATGAAGAAAACGTACCTGTCAGCTCCCTCGGAGAACTCGGCCGGCTGTTTGACGAACACCGGAGACGGAGTGTCCATGGGCATCCGGGCAGGGGCGTCCACGTCCCTGATGGACGAGGCCTGGTGGTTCACCCTGATTCTGAAGCCGGGTGAAAGGAGGGGGTGGCTGGTCACAGGCGAGCGGACGCTTCCAGGTTCGATCATGGTCAATTCGAAGGGTAGGCGATTCGCCAATGAGGCAATGAACTACCTCGACCTGGCGCGTGCGATGCTCGCTTCCGACCCGACGAGCTATTCATCCGAGAACGTGCCTTCGTACCTGATATTCGATTCCGCGTACCTCTCGAAGTACCCGGTGGCTGGGGAAAGGAGGGGGAAGGCCGCGCCCTGGCTCAAGAGGGGCGATAGCCTTGCGGGATTGGCGAAGGTCCTCGGCGTCGATGGCCCGACCCTCGCCATCACCGTGGCTGAGTTCAACGAGAGCGCGAAGGCAGGGTTAGATCCTCGGTACCACAGAGGCGAGAGCTTCTACGACAGGCACTGGGGGGACCCCTCGGCCCCTCATCCGACCCTCGGGCCGCTCACCAAACCTCCGTTCTACGGAGTGAGGGTGCTCGCGGGCGACATAGGGACGAAGGGAGGGATGGCCGCGGATTCAGTAGGAAGGGTCCTCGACGTCGAAGGGAGGGCCATCGCCGGCCTCTATGCTGTGGGGAACAACGCGGCGAGCGTCATGGGTCCCGGGTATGCGGGGTCGGGTGCGACGCTAGGCCCCTGCATCACCTTCGGCTACCTTGCAGGGGTCGATTGTGCTTCAAGAAGCTCTTGACGGGACGTCGGAAGGTTCCAGGCTCTGCCTCCCGAGAGATGCATCGAACTGATTAGCTTCATGAAACAGTCGAGGGCCTACAGATTCAAGACTAGGATAGCCTGATAATCAGAAAAAAGTCGGCAGCCTACGCCCAGATGGGCCTGTAGGCTAACAGCGTCTCGGACGACGTAACGCCCTGCATTCCGGCAATCTTCGAAACTGAGGAGAGAATTTCGTCGTTGTTCTTTCCGTATACAGTCGCTAGGATGTCGAATTCGCCTGGTACGACGGATGCATTGCGGATTTGTGAGTGCTGTTCTAGGGATTGGAGGACCTTCTGCGCATTCTCGTTGACTTTCAAACAGACAAGGGCGAGTGCGTCAGTCGCCTGAACGTTCTTGCCGTTGACAAAGCCTTCGAAAGGCGTGTAGGATCTTGTGGAGGTGACCCCTGCGATGGATCGGATCTTGTTGACCAATTCGTACGTCTGCTTCTGGTCTGCGGCCTTCAGCTCGATCGCTAGATCGAACCTGCCGGTGATTGGTGAGAAGTAGGTGATTCCCTGAGTGTTCTTTAGCTGCTCAGTTACTTGGCTGAGCATCCTCGGCTGAACAGATGCGATGATGGTGGTCGGATTCATGTTGGTAGTTATCATGGTATTTCAAATTGTCATGCCTGTGACACTATATAAGGATAGCTAATCCTGATGTTATGCTTATTACACGCGGCTTCTGAACAGATGGGTGGGCAGAATGGCTGTCTCATCCTCTCGAAAGAACGGTGTTCCGGTGAGCGAAGCCGTGTCGACGATCATCTCGGGGAACTACGTGGTGCTCGAGTCGCTGAAACTGAAGATTGTCAACTACCATGCGCTCGCGTCCAGAATCTCATCCGAGGTCGAGGAGCTGACCGGGAAGAAGGCCAAGTTGGCGACGGTTGTCGTGGCGATCAAGAGGTTCTCGGATGGCCTGGGCGAAGGGAGACTCGAAGGCATGTCGGCCGGATTAAAGGACTCCAAACTTGAGCTCGCGGGAGGGATGGTCGATATGACGGTCGCCGGGAAGGCCGCCGAGCATCATCGGATCTTGCAGGATTTCCTGAAATTGGAAGGAAAGTTCAGCGGCACGCCGTATGTCTTCCAGTTGCCCAACTCCGTCAAGATAATCGCAGAGGAGAAAGACGCGAAACTTCTCGAGGAGACGTTGTGGGGAAGCTACGAGACGTCGCTCAAGAGGAACGTAGCCAAGATCACGATTCGGTTGTCCCCCTCAGCGGAGAAAGTGCCTGGAATCGCGTCATTCATCACGGAACTCCTTTACCGGAACGGAGTGAGCATCCTCGACGCATTCCTGAGTTACGAAGACATCGTGTTGGTCATGCAGGAGAGGCTGGGGGCCAAGGCCTACCAGGTTCTCAGCGAAGAGATCTCAAGATAGTGAGGCCTTCATGACGTCCGCACGCTGGGACGATTACCGCTCGGTGACCTTCCTTCGAAGGTTCTCTGTGACCTGCTTGATGTAGCCGTCTGCGATGCCTTCGATGAGCCGGCCCGCAACGCTTGCGAGCAGACCCCCGACCTTCGCGTCCGCGGACCACCGCGCCCTGCTCCCACTCGGCGCATCTTCGAGGCTCATCGTCAATGTCAGGTCGACGACGCTCTGCATTCCTTCCCCGCGCCCGACGATCTTCGCCGATGTGTCTTTCTTCTTTCCGGTCGTTGTGAAGTTCATGCCTATCGAACCCCTTAGAGGGCCTGCCCCCACCCTAGCCTTCACGAAGAAGTGGTTCCGGTCAGTGACCCTCGACTGCTCCACCCCGGGCAGGATAGCGATTATCTGGGCTGGGTCAGTGACGAATTCGAAGAGTTCTTCCTTCGGGACGGAGGCGTCGAAGGTCCCCTCGTAGTGCATTACCAGCCTTCACCTGTGAACTCCGCGGCCGTCTCTTTCTTCTGGGTCCTCGGCTCCAATTTGAACGAGACCATCCCTTTCTTTTTCAGTTTTGCCGCATACTTGACCGACTCAATTATCTTGATGTAGCCTGTGCACCTGCAGAGGTTGCCTGAAAGTGCCGCTCTGATCTCATCTTCGCTGGGGTTCGGGTTCTTTTCGAGGAGCCCGTAGGAGGCCATTATCATCCCCGGTGTGCAGAACCCGCATTGAAGGCCGTGCTTCTCCCAGAAAGCGAACTGTATGGGGTGCAGCTCCGACGCGCTGCCGATGCCCTCGATGGTGGTGACCTTCCTGCCGTCGGCCTGGACTGCGAAGATGGTGCATGATTTGACGGGCCGTCCGTCGAGGAGCACCGCACAGGCGCCGCAGTTCGTCGTCTCGCATCCCTCGTGGGTGCCGGTCAGCCCAAGGTCGTCGCGGAGGAAACGCGAAAGGAGGAGGCGGGGCTCCACAATCGCGTCACGCCTGGCCCCGTTCAGTTCGACCGAGATAGGGGTTCTCATCTCGATCTGCTCCTGGCCCTCTTCAGGGCAAGAGACAGCGCCCTCTTGGCAAAAACCCTGACCATGTCCCGTTTGTATTCTTCGGACCCTCTCAGGTCGCTCGTGGGTTTGGAGTCTTCAGCCGCACGCTTGGCAGCTTCTTCGATTGCGACCCGTCCTGCTTTCGTGCCGACAAGAGCTTCCTCGGCCCTGCGGGCCTTGATGGCAGTAGGCCCCACCCCTGTGAGGCCGATCCCGCACCCGACGCAACGTCCGTCGTCTCCAATCCATAGGCCCGCCGCGACCCCCACGATCCCGTAGTCCCCCGCCTGCCTCTCCAGCTTCAGGTAGGCCCCGCCCATGCGCCTGACCAAAGGGAGGCTCAGTTCGGTCAGGATTTCATCCTCCGCCATGGCTGTCGTGAAGGTGTCGCGGAAAAAGTCCGAAGCAGGAACTTTCCTCCGGCCCCTCGGACCGACCACGACCATGTCTGCGCCCCAGGCTACCATCACCGCAGGCATGTCGTTCGTCGGGTCGGCGTGGGAGACGTTGCCGCCGATGGTCCCCAGGTTCCGGACGAGCGGGTCGGCGATCTGAGCCGCGCACTCTGTGAGGATAGGGCATTCCTTCCTGAGCAACTCTGAGCTTTCGATATCCGCCATCCTGGTCAGCGCACCGATGGAGACTGCCCCCTTCTCCTTCCTGATGTACTCCAGGCCCTTTACTCCGTTCAGGCTGACGAGGTGGGCAGGGGAGAGAATCCTGAGCTTCATCAGTGGGATGAGACTCTGGCCACCGGCGAGCACTTTGGCCTCTCCGCGGTGCTGCTTCAGCAGCGCCACGGCCTCCCGCACTGTCTTTGGCGCGTGGTACTCGAAGGGTCGGGGAATCAGTTGAAGGCCTCCGAGGCAGGAACCGCCGTCATGTGGCAATAAGACTTACTTACGGTGGCGGCGGTGACCTGGTCTCGTTGGCGTCAGCGGTGCAGACGTCCGTCAAGAGGGAACCGACTGTGGTGGGCCAGCCCCTGAAGAGGATGGAGGACCCGAAGTTCATCACTGGCTCAGCACACTTTCTAGATGACCTCGTCCTCCCGAAGATGCTTCGTGCCTGTTTCGTGAGGAGCGCCTACGCCCACGCGAGGATCAAGGGAATCGATGCCACGGAGGCCCTCAAGCATCCTTCGGTGAGACTGGTCTTTACGTCGAAGGACATCGTGAAAGACGTGACCGAGGTGGGCACCCTGGACTGGGGGGAGGAGGCGAAGGCGACCCATCGGTACCCGTTGGCTCTGGACGAGGTGAACTTCGCAGGGGAGGCAGTGGCCGTGGTCATAGCCGAAGACGCGGCCTCAGCCGAGGAAGCTGCCGAGCTTGTCCATGTGCAGTACGAACCCCTGACGCCGGTCGTGGACGCGGAGAAGGCCCTGCGGAGAGGGTCGCCGAAGGTCCACTCCTACCTCGCCGACAACCTGGCTTATCGCACGCAGGCTTCGGCGGGGAACGTGAAGAAGGCGTTCGCGGAGGCGGACCACGTCGTGAAACTCAAGCTGGAGTTCCCGAGGCTCAACGCGGCCCCCATGGAGCCCAGGGACGTAATTGCGTCCTATGATCCCGCCGCGGACTTTCTGACGGTGTGGGTGGCGAGCCAGTCCCCCCACGAGATGAGGGACGACCTGGCGTCGGCCCTGAAGCTTCAGGAGACGAGGGTGAGGGTGATCGTCCCCGACATGGGGGGTGGGTTCGGGCAGAAGGGGTACTACCCGGAGTATGCTGTAGTCTGTCTGGCTTCCATGAAGCTTGGAAGGCCGGTCAAGTGGATCGAGTCGAGGAGGGAGAATTTCCTTGCTGCGACCCACGGGAGGGGGCAGAAGCAGTGGGTGGAGGCCGCGGTCAGGAAGGACGGGAGGATCCTGGGGCTGAAGGTCAGGGTGCTCTGCGACGGGGGAGCCTACAGCGACTGGGCCACTACCATGCCTGAGACCACGGTCGCCATGGCCCCGGGGGTGTGCGATATCGCGAATTTCTACGGGGAGGGCCTGACCGCGTTCACCAACAAGACGCCCATCGGACCGTACAGGGGCGCGGCGAGGCCCGAGGCGACGTACCTGATCGAGAGGACGGTTGATGTAATCGCGAGGGAGCTGAAGCTCGACCCTGTCAAGGTGAGGCTGAAGAACTACGTGTCGAAGGGCAAGTTCCCGTACAAGTCGGCCGGGGACATGACCTACGACAGTGGCGACTACGAGGGGAACTTGCGGAAGGCGCTGGAGGTTTCCAAGTTCGACGAGCTGCGGAGCTTCCAAAGGGAGGCGAGGTCCCGCGGGAGGCTCGTGGGCATAGGGCTCGTGACCTACGTCGAGGTCTGCGGATTCGGCTCGAACTACCCTCAGACCGCTTCCGTGACAGTGACCCAGCATGGGAGGGTCATCGTGAACAGTGGGACGAATCCGCACGGCCAGGGACATTGGACCCCCTGGGCCCAGATTGTTTCGGACGAGCTCGGAGTGGAGGTAGACGACGTACTGGTGCAGTACGGAGACACGGCCTCTCTCCCATGGTCGACCGTGACGGCAGGGAGCAGGTCTGCGACCGTCGGAGGGACTGCAGTTCTGATGGCCACGAGGAAGGTGAAGGACAAGATGAGCAGGATTGCCGCGAAGATGCTAGGGACCGCCCCGGAGCGGGTAGTCTTCATGGACGGGAAGGTGTTCGCGGAAGGTCGACCGGGCAAGCGGCTCACATTCGCGACCGTGGCGGAGACCGCCTACTCACCGAAGAAGCTCCCGCCTGGGATGGAACCCTCGCTTTACGAATACAGCGCCTTCGCCCCAGCTGGGAACGTCTTCCCCTTCGGTACGCACGTTGTCATGGTGGAGGTCGACAGGGAGACAGGAGTCACGAAGGTGCTGAAGTATGTGGCGGTCGATGATGTCGGGAAGGTCCTCAATCCACTGATTGTAGAGGGTCAGGTCCAGGGAGGGGCGCTGCAGGGGATATCGCAGGCTCTCCTTGAACAGGTGGTGTACGACGAGAACGGCCAGCTCCTCACCTCGACCTTCTCCGAGTATCTGATACCATCGACGGACACCGCTCCGATGATCGAGTGCTTCCGGACGGAGACGCCGTCGCCTCTCAATCCTCTGGGGGTGAAAGGAGTTGGTGAAGCAGGCACTATCGCGGCTACGCCGGCGGTCGCGAACGCTGTGGAAGATGCGCTCTCTCCCTTTGGGGCGAGGGTGGAGAAACTGCCGCTAACGCCGTCCTACGTCTGGTCCCTGATGCGCGCCAAGTCCGAGGATTCCAGATAGCCCGACCTCAGGCTTTCTGGCCGACGAAGACATTCTCCGACTGGATGGGCTTCTTCCCGCCCTTCGTCAGGGTCCAGTCCTTGAAGACCTGCAGCTTGGCGAACCCCGCCTCTTTCATCACCCTGAGAATATCCTCCGGGGCGAAGAGCCCGAGGCGGTGGCGGTCGTTCCTCAGGACTATCGTCTTCTGCCCGTCCTTGATTAGGTAGCTGAAGGTGAGCTCCCCGATGTCGCCGAAGCGTTTGGAGGTGCTCAGGCGGGCCCCGATGACGTCCCCGTCGTCGAAAATGTCCTCTCCTCTGTAGCCGTCCCTGAACCCCTCTTTCGTGAAGTGCGTGTCGAGTATGGCGAGACCTCCTCTCTTGAGATGCGCGTGGAACCCTTCCAATGTTCTTCTCAGCTCCGCGAGATTGGTGTTGTAGGAGATTGCACTGAACAGGCAGACCACGGCATCGTACTCTCCCTGGACGACTTCGCTGAGGTTTCGCATGTCGCCCTGGAGGAACGTCGCTCCGCGCCTGACCTTTCGTCGTGCAATCCGGAGGACGTCCGCGCTCAGGTCCACCCCGGTGACTTCGTAGCCCCTCTTCGTGAGCAGCTTTGTATGGTTGCCTGTCCCGCAGGCCACCTCGAGGATTCGCTTGCCATGGACGCCGTATTTGCGGAAGGCCTCCATTAGGAACTCTACCTCCTGGTTGTAGTCTTTCCACCAGTAGATCTTGTCATAGTACTCGGCGAGCTGCGCGTAGAGCGCTTGCTTGTGCACGGGGACGAGAAGTTGGGCATGGATTTAACGTTGAAAGCCGCGCGCGACGTTGGGCCAGTGAAGCGTTCTCATGGTTGGTAATCGTCGGACGGTCTTAAGTGCCTTGGTCGCGGCGTGCAGAAGGCCATGAAGATGGGGCTCGTCATTTCCTCAAACGAACCGGAGCTGGTCTGGAATGCGTTCAGATATGGCGTCAAGGCAACAGGGAGTGGGCATTCCGTGAAGGTCTTCCTACTTGGAAAGGGAGTGGAGTCTGAACAGATTGATGATCCCAAATTCGACGTCAAGAAGATGATGAAGGAGTTTGTGGGCAAGGGCGGTACGATTCTTGCGTGCGGTACGTGCCTCTCAATCAGAAACAGGGACGGGAGCGTGCTCTGTCCCACCTCAACGATGCAGGACCTGGTGAACCTTACCGTAGACTCGGACAGAGTCCTCACTTTCGGATGAGAGGAGCCCCTGCCCACGGCGGCATGAAGACATGCCTGAGCCTAGTCTCGAGGCCACGTATGAAGTTGGCTAGCCCTCAACCCACTTCTGCCAGGCCTGTTTCGCCGTTCCGTTGACGTAGAAGAAGCCCATGGTGTTGAACGGCACGGTTGCCTTCTGGTCATACAGGAAGCTCCACACCACGAACGCCTTGTGCAGGCCGCTGCTCAGGTTGAAGAACGTCGTGACGAAACTTGCCTGCTCGACCTCGTTGCTTCCCCACCCTCCTGTAAGGTTGCCGCTGTGCCACCCTACCTCGGTGAACCCGATGCTCATGTTCGTGTGCGACGCAATCCGGGCGTAGTAGTCGGCGGGTATTTCGGACGGGCTGTGGTAGACGAGCCCGGGATAGGTCGTGAACGCTGCCACGTCATCCTTCGGGAAGAGCTGGAGCAGTTGCCACTCGGCCTTGCTTAGGTCGTTCGTCCCGCCGTACAGCCCGCCGTTCAGGCCGTTCAACTTCTCGAACTGGAAGACAGTGAAGACCTTCGTGTCTGGAGATGCCTCCTTCACTTGATCGTAAACCGAGCCATACAGAGAAACGAATTGCTGGAAGCTCGTGAGGTTCTTCTCGTACAACATGTTGACTTCGATCCCAATCCCGAAGTATGCAGGTTTGTACTCCTGGGCGAAGCGTACGGCGTCCGTCGTGTAGTTCTGTTCATTCGAAGTGTTGAGCGGCCGAAGAAGCTGCCCTGTCGTTTGGCTGAAGAATTGAACGACTATCATCGTTCGCAGGTTGTGCTGCGCGGCGAGTTGGGCGATTACCGAGGGTGCACCACTATTCCCGAGTTCCCGCCAATCTCCCGCCCACTCGACTAGACCTCCCGCCTGCTGCGCCTTTGAGAAGAAATCATTCATGCCGCTCTGGTCGAGACTCGCTGGCGAGAACGAGACTCCCTTCGGCGAACTGAGGCCCTGTGAAGATGACTTCGTTGTGGAGGAACCTGTCGAAAGGCTTGGCGTCCCCAGCGGAGTCCCCTGTCGCTCGCTTACGATTACTATGATTGCCGCGGCTGCCAGGACTAGGACTACCATGCCCGCCAAAACCTTGGACGAAACCAAACGAGCGTCTTGGTGGCATTCGATATATTGGGCTTGTGAGAGACGGATGCGGCTGCCTGTCCGCGGCTTGGGCACGCCTATATAGGCGCCAGAGACCGAATGAACATGGAAAATCCATCCCTAGCAGTAGAACTGGGCCATCTGAAGAATCACGTGAAGTACCCAGCGAACAGGTCGCAAGTCGTTGCCGCCTGCAACAACATGTCAGACCAGCTCCCCGGGAACGCAGAATGGTTCGCGAAGAGCCTCCCAGAGGGCAACTACAACAGCGCTCACGAAGTATTGGGCGCCCTTCTGAAGCAGGTCTAGACATAGGCCAAGTTCAGGCGTCGCAAGACGCACTGTCCTTTTTTCCGACCGCAGTTCGTTAAATAATCGTCCCTCTCTGAGCACCTGATGGCCTCTGTGCGTCAGGCACATCTTCCGGGAAACTACGAGCTCTACGACCCGGATTCGAGCAAGCCGGGCGAGGTCCTATGCAAGATGTGCTGGGAGGAGGGGCGCAAGATGAATGTGGATTCGCTTGACACAGTGTGGATTTCGTCCGACGGTTGGCTCGTGGTCTGGTGGCTCTGCCGGAACCACGGCGAAGCGATCAAGTCGAGGAGCTCGGGGTCGATACAGTTCCTGAAGATCGTTCGTGGCATTGTCAGGGCCCCCGGACTGGAGCTGGACAATTGACGGAGGAAGCGTCGCCCCCCGGCCAGGTGTGGGGGAAGAAGTTCGTTATCTACGCGGCCCTAGGCATACCGAGGATCGACGCAAACTCCTGGAGGCTGAAGGTCGACGGCCTAGTCAGCCTGCCGCTGGAGTACACATACGCCCAACTCACCTCGGTCCCGCAGACATCCTACGTCAAGTCTTTCCACTGCGTAACTCGATGGAGTATCAAGGATGCCGAGTGGGAGGGTCTTCCGATTCGAGGTCTAGTCGAGCCCGCTGAGCCCAGTTCCGAAGCGAGGTGGGCGATGTTTCACTGTGCGGACGGCTACACGGCACCGGTGCCGGTCGAAGATGCGCTGCGGGAGGACGCTCTGCTCGCCTTCAAGGTCAACGGCAAACCGCTCAGTGCGGAACAGGGATTCCCAGCCAGACCCTTCATGCCCCATCTCTACGGATGGAAGAGCGCAAAGTGGCTGAACCGAATCGAGTTCATCCGCGAATATGTCGATGGCTACTGGGAGATGTACGGCTATCACGAGCGAGCAAATGTCTGGGACGAGGAGCGATTCAAGGGGAACAAGGGCAAGGCAGTCCCTCGGAAGGCGTTCGGGACAGCATAATCTTCGCGCGAGACATCGGCGCGTTCTGTTAGTCATCTTCACGGGAGATTTGATTAGGAGGCCCTGAACGGGAAGAACATGGGCCCTACAGTGAAGTCAATCCATGTAGTTTCGGCCGAGTGGTGCCCTCACTGCGTCCCGACCACCGTGGAGCCGATGAAGAAGGCGGCGACCGAACTGGGGGCTCGCTTCCAGCTGCACGACATCGACACAGATGAAGTTGAAACGGCCGACGAGCTGGTGAAGAAGTACGGCGACTGGTCTTCTGACTATCTCATCCCACAGGTCTTCGTGGAATTCGATGATGGTTCATTCAAGCACGTTCTGACCGGTGATCCAAGAGGCGTTCCCTTCACCCGGCGAGCTGTCGAGGAATTCCTGGGGAGTGGATACTACTCGGAGCTGAAGTCAGCAAAGACAGGGAACCCGGACAGGAAACCCTGATCGCCTTGGGGGAACTTTTCTGCGAAGGCCTGACCAAAATCTACAGCGGCTCAAACGGCAAGAAGGCCCTGGACTCTGTGGACATTGCTGTGGCATCGAGGGGCATCTTTTCGCTCATCGGAATGAACGGCGCGGGGAAGACCACTCTTGTACGAATCCTCGCCACGAACCTCGAGCCTACGTCGGGGAGGGCCCTCATCGACGGCGTCGACGTGGTGCGGGAAGCGAAGAAGCTGAGGGAGAGGATAGCGATAGTACCGCAGGAGGCGCGGACCATCCCGTGGATGACGCCGAAACAGAGCATCTTCTCCTATCTCCTTTGGCGCGGGGTGGACTACGGGGCGGCCAGGAGCAGGGCGCTGGAGGCCCTGGCGAAGGTCGGGTTGGAGGAGAAGGCCGACGTGTTGAACCGGAAGCTCTCCGGGGGACAGAGGAGGAAAGTCCTCGTCGCCACGGTACTGGCGGCGGACGCTGAAATCACATTCTTGGACGAGCCTACCACCGGCCTCGATCCCATTTCCAGGAAGGAGCTCTGGGAGTCCATGAGGGAGGTCGCGAAGGACCGGTTCATGATTCTGACGACACATTATCTCGAAGAAGCGGAGCAGCTGGCTGAGACAATCGGCATTCTGGACAATGGGAAGCTCATCGGCATAGGGAGCCTCGATTCGTTGCGGAAGATGGTCAAGTATCAGTACAGCATACGGATTCCGTCGTCGACTAGAACCCCGCCCATGGAGGACGCGGTCGCGACGGTCGGGAAGGACGGGCAGACCCAGATTCTGACCAACGAAGGAGAGGCATATCGGATTTCAAAGGGCCTCCTCGAGGCGGGCTCCAGGTTCTCAGTCAACAGGATATCCCTGGACGACGTCTTCTTCCACCTGGTCAAGACAGGAGTTCAGGAGGCGGGAGAGGAGTGAGCGGAGGGTGGAGCAGGAAGCTGGTAGCCGCGGTGCTCGTCAACTCCTTCTACGCGATGAAGAACTACCCCGTCGTCCTGCTCAACACGATTCTTTCACCGATTTCCTTCCTGGTGGTGGTGAACTTCGTCAGCAAGGGCGTCCTCCTCAACCAGGCGATCGAGGGCGGATTCATCATGAGCATGTTCTCGAGCGGCATGGGGCTCCAGGCTGACCTCTCCCACCTGAAGAACGACTTCAAGCTACAGGACATGGTCGTCAGTTCCCCGACCACGCCTGGGCTGTACGTGCTTGGGATGGCGATTTCAGAGGTGGTCTACGCCATACCCGCCCTTGCGACTTTGGTGGTCCTTCTCGCAATATTCGTCCATCCGGGAGTCTTCCAGGCGATAGAACTCCTGGGGATCATGCTTCTCATGTTTTCGACCTCAGTGACCATCGGTTTCACCCTCTCGACCTTCTCGAGCGACATCGTCCAGAGCTTCGCGTTCTCGGCCCTGATCTCGACCCTTTTCTCGACTCTGCCGCCCGTCTACTACCCAATCACCTACATCCCCCTGCCGTTCAGGTATCTGGCCTACCTATCGCCGACGACCTTTGCCGCAGAGATTTCGCAGTCGACGACCGGCCTCCTGCAGCTGTCATCCCTCCACCTGGCGCTCGACTGGCTCGTCCTGGTATCCGTCATGGTGGCCCTCGCGCTGATAGCTGTGAAGAAGGCGAGGTGGAGAGATGTCTGAGGTTGTTCTCTCAAGGCGAGGATACCAGCGAAGTACCCGAAGGTGAGTTGGGCCGCATATCCGCGAGCTCGGGCGCCTAGGCCAATCACTGGGATTATTGCGTGGCCGGACGATGATTGGTGGGACGACTCTATATATTCGCCGTTGCTACATGACGGCGGTTTGATCAGGGTGAAGATTACGGGTCAGCTTTCGGACTACACCCGAGGGCGCAGGGAGATGCAGGTCAAAGCAGCCGACGACGTTCTGGAGATGGTCAGACGGCTGGACAGCGAGTTCCCCGGCATAGGGCGGAGGATCCTTACTGACCAGGATCAAATCAGACCATACGTCAACGTCTTCGTCAACAAGGACAATGCGAGGGATACCGAAGGGGTGCGGACAGGGCTGAGAGACGGCGATGTTGTTCATATAGTTCCGTCCGTGGCTGGAGGCTAGGCGCGGGAACATGAAGGGCACCAAGGAGAGAACGCTCCTTCTCGTCGGGACAGCCAAGGGGGCATTCGTCCTGTCGTCTGAAGACTCGAGAAGGACATGGAAGGTCTCGGGGCCTCACTTCAAGGGGAACGAAATCTATCATCTGTCGCATGACCCACGGAACGGTATGATTTTTGCTTCGGTCAATAGCAATCATTGGGGACCCAGCGTCGCGAGGTCTTTCGACGAGGGCCGCACGTGGAAGCTTTCGAAGACCCCGCCCAGGTTCCCCAAGGGCTCGGGCCTGTCGGTGGCGAGGGTATGGCACATCGAGCCGGGGCCCGAAGACGAGCCGAAAGTAATCTACGCCGGCGTAGCACCTGCCTGCCTCTTCAGGTCTGATGACGGCGGCGCAAGTTGGTCCCCCAACGTCGCCATGATGAAACATCCGACCCGCAAGAAGTGGCAGCCGGGGGCCGGAGGCCTGTGTCTCCACTCCGTGCTGGTCGACGAACGCGACTCGAAGAAGATGCACATCGCGATCTCGGCGGTCGGGACCATGTTCACCGAGGACGGAGGAGAGACGTGGGCCTTCCAGAACAAGCACGTCCTCGCTGACTTCCTTCCAGAGAAGTACCCCGTCTTCGGGCAGTGCGTCCACAAGATCGCGAGGAACTCCCAGAGGCCTAACGTAATCTTCCAGCAGAATCATTGCGGAGTCTACCGCAGCGACAATGGAGGGGAGGACTGGGTGGACATAAGAAACAACCTGCCTTCGAGGTTCGGCTTTCCGATAGCCGTCGACGCCAACGACCCGAGGCGCGTCTACGTGGCCCCGCTCGAGGAAGATTGGTCGAGGATTCCCCCGGACGGCCACTTCGCTGTGTGGGCTTCGGACAACAGCGGGAAGGAGTGGGAAAGGCTCGACGAAGGGTTCCCCAGGGTCTCCTACTTCACGGTGTTGAGGGAAGGGATGACGAATGACTCAGAAGACCCCTGCGGCCTTTACGTTGGAACGACCACGGGACAGCTCTTTGCCAGCAGAGACCAGGGGCTCCATTGGAAGAGGATCACTGACGGATTCCCCCCCATCCTCTCTGTCTCGGTATCTCGTACGTGAAGGATGCCTTGGCTGCAAATATCTGAATGGCTCAGTATCGTTGCATCTTGGGGTCAATCTGCCGGGCCCAGGAATCGATTCCTCCCTGCAGGTTCCGCGCGTTGGAGAATCCAGCTTGCCTGAGCAACGCGACGGCCTGAGTGCTCCTGATTCCGGTGTGGCAGTAGACGACCACCTCCTTCGCCCTGTCCAACTCGTTCATCCTGGCCTGAAGCTGCCCAAGAGGTATCAGCGTGGTCCCCTCGAGGTGGCAGAGTTCGTATTCCCAGGTCTCGCGTACGTCGAGCAGCACGGGTTTCTCGCCCCGGTCGATTGATGCCTTGAGGGCCTTCGGCGTCACGTCGAACTCGACGTGTTCCATCTTCTTCGTCCCACAGAACTCTTCGTAGTCGACTAGCTTCGTGACCGTCGGATTGGGTCCGCAGAGGGCGCAGTGGCTGTCCTTCTTGATCCTGACCTCGTCAAAGGACGTGTCCATCCCGCTGAAGATCAGGAGCCGGCCGACAAGAGGAGAGCCCCTGCCCAGCAGAATCTGAATGGCCTGGATGGCTTGGAGGCCTCCCATGACCCCGGGGAGGACCCCGAGGACCCCTGCAGTCTCGCAGGACTGCACCATCTCTGGCGGGGGAGGCTCAGGGTAGAGGCACCTGTAGCACGGTCCCTGCTTGCTCCAGAACACTGAGGCCTGCCCGTCGAAGCCGAGGACGCTCGCGTAAACGTCCGGCTTCCCCAGCATGACGCACGCGTCGTTGATCAGGTAGCGGCTCGGCAGGTTGTCTGTCGCGTCGACGACGACTTCGTAGTCCCGCATGATGTCCAGCGCGTTGGAGGAATCGAGCCTGCGGTCGGAGGTCACAATCTTCACGTTCGGGTTGACCTGCCTGAGCCTGGCCGCGGCCACTTCGACCTTCTTCTTCCCAAGGTCGGCCTCGTTGAAGAGGAACTGCCTCTGCAGGTTCGTCATCTCGACGACGTCGTTGTCGACAATCCCGATTTGCCCGACACCGGCCGAGGCGAGATAGACTGCAGCCGGAATCCCGAGTCCGCCCATCCCCACAACCAGCACCGACGAGCCCTTGAGCCTCCGCTGGCCTTCGATGCCGACTTCGGGGAGGACCAGATGCCGGCTGTAGCGCTGCCCCTCCGAGGCCGTGAGGAGGATGCTTGGATGTGACATCCCGTTGCTTGGGACAACCTTCATCTAGATAGAACCTTCGGCGACGTTTGAAACATGTGCTGACCCTTCGTGATGTCAGTTCGGGCTACGATGGCAATGAGATACTCCATTCAATCGCCCTTGAAATCGAAAGACCCGCCATCTACGTGGTCCTTGGGCCCAACGGCGCGGGGAAGACAACCCTGTTCCGGACGGTGGCGGGGGTCTTGAAGCCAACGACAGGAGGAGTAATGCTGGACGGAAACGACCTCTACGCGGCCAACGAGCTCAGACATGAGATCGGCTACCTCTCGCACTATCCGGCTCTCCCGGAGGAGATGACCGTGGCGAAGGCGCTCGGGTACTACGGGGCGATCGAGCAGGGTGACGTACAGGCGGCCATCGACAGCCTCGGCCTGAGGGATTTGGCCATGAAGAAGGTGAACGACCTTAGCCAAGGGCAGAAGAAGAGGGCCTCGATAGCTAAGCTCTTCCTGAAGGAGAGGAAGCTCTACCTGATGGACGAGCCGACGTCGAACCTGGACCCGGTGGTCGCCAAGGAGGTGAGGGACATACTGCTGAAGCTTAGCAAGGACAGGTTCGTGCTCTACTCTTCGCACAACCTCTACGAAGCGCAGGAAATCGGCGACTACATCATCCTCATCAAGGAAGGAAGGCTCGGCTTCTTCGGGACGAAGGACGAGCTCAAGGCCGGAGGGTACAGGATTGGCCTCAAGGCCTCGGCCAGCCTCTCAGGACTCTTCCCGAACGGAAAGATGGAGAAGGATTACTTTGTCGTGCCGGTCGCGGGGCCGAAGGACGTCGGGGAGGTCGTGAGGAAGGTGGTGGCGGCCGGGATCGCCGTCTATGAAGCCAAGGAGATGGGCAACCCCCTCGAGGACCTGTTCACCGGAGGCGCGACCTAGATGGACATCTCGAGGCAGGTCTTCTGGAGGAGCGCCAGGATGGGCCTCGGCTACGTCATCTTGGGCCTGATAATGGGGATCTTCCTGACGGTGGCGTTCAACATCGGCGCCAGGGTCGGGAACGTAATCGGTTCCAACGGAAACGCGGTGGACCTCAGCTCGGTCCTCAGCCAACTGGCCGTGCCGACCGGAGCGCTGGTGGGGCTGGTCATCACCACGCCCGTCTATCTCCTATTCGTGAACGACAAGAACGCGGGGGTGCTGGAGTACCTCTTGGCGGTCGGGATGGACCAGAGGGACATCTTCATGGGCTACCTCAGGGCCGCGGTCATGCTATCCCTCGTGGCGATGGTTCCTGTCGTCGTGATCAACATCGCATTCATGAACGGAGGCCTGCAGCTGGTGATACTCGGGGCCTTCCTCGCGCTGGCGACGGGAATCTCGGACGTGGCGCTCGTGACCATTCTCATGACTGGCTTCAGCTCGATGCAGAGGAGGCCCACGGGGATGAACTCGCCGCTGGGGATATCAATCGGCGTCGTTCTGCTGATACCCGAATTCTTCCTGATTTCTGTGCTGCAGGCTGCAATCGTCTGGGTGGAGGGCGCGCTGGCGGTCGGCCTCCTCGTGGCGGCCCTTCTCCTGCTCTTCTTCCTTGAAAGGTTCGTCAAACGAGAGAAGTTCCTTCCGTAGTCCTTAAACAGGCCCGCAGAGACGGAAAACCATCATGCCAGAAGTAGGGGAGAAGGCGCCGGATTTCGCACTGTACGACTACGACAAGAAGGTCCGTCATATGTCGGAGTTCCTGACCAAGGGGCACAAGACTGTCATCGCGTTCTTCCCCGGGGCGTTCACAGGG